>NZ_JAJTDH010000026.1:0-30623 GCF_021300285.1 Microcystis sp. 49638_E5
AAGGTGATTAAAAGGAGAGGCTATGGATTTAGAAACTTTAAAAACTTTAGTCTTAGATGTTTATTAAATTGGCATTTTGCTAGTTGATTTTACATGGTAAGTTCGGAAGAACCTAAACAACTAAAGAGAACAATATAGAGAATCTTAATTATCAACCATCAATTAATTAGCGATATTATTCCTGCTAAAATCAAGAAAAACAAATTATCTTTAAACACTCATGAGCATTAATGTAACATTTCCCGAAGAACTCCTCATTGCTGCCAGAGAAGAAAAAGAAGCATTCTCTCGTAAAGTCATAATTTATACATTAGGGCATCTTTATCAAGAAGGAAAAATTTCAGCAGGAATCGGCGCACAAGTATTAGGATGCGATAAATATACATTTTATACACTTCTCTCTGAGTATGGTTTTTCCATTATTGATTACACAGCAGAAGAATGGGAGTCAGAAATACAAACCAGCCGTAAATTAGCCAAAAAAATCCAAGAGAATGAAGATAATTGTTAATTCTACACCGATCATCGCCTTATCTTTGATTAATCAATTAGATCTTCTTAATCAGCTATTTAATGAAGTGATTATTCCTTGGGCAGTTTATCAAGAAATTGTCATCGCTGGAGATAATAAACCGGGGGCAAAAGAACTCAAAAATGCCAATTGGATTCAAGTTCAAGAAGTTGCATCATCATCTCCTCTTGAACCGCTATTACTAGGATTAGATCGAGGAGAATTAGAAGTTATTCTCTTGGCAATTTCAATCAAGCCAGACTGGGTAATTATAGATGAGAAATTAGCAAGAAGAGTTGCCAAAGCTATGGAATTACCCGTCAAAGGAACATTAGGAATTCTCTTGGTTGGTTTTTATGCAGGTTATCTATCTAAACAAGAAATTTTAGATTTATCACAACAGTTAGTTGATTATGTAATTCGTATTAGTTCTCCGATTCTTAATTGGCTAAAAACAGAATTAGACAATGATCATTAATACCAAATCAATACAAAATAAACTACCATGAAACAACTAATCGTACACATTCGTGACCAAGAAAAAGCAGAAACACTCTCTAAAATTTTAACTGCTTTAGATTTTGTTGACTCTGTAGAAATCATCGAAGATCAAACAACATTATCTGATAACGAGCAAGAATTCTTTGCCCTGGCAGGATTGTGGGAAGACAGAAATATCACCCCTGAATCTATCCGTGAAGCAGCATGGCGAGAAGAAAAACGATGATTTTATGTGACACCAATATCCTCATTTAATTCTATAAAAACAACCATAGAATTATCGAAGAGCTTCGCCATATTGGACTAAATCAACTAGCCATTAGTTCCATTACTCAAGCCGAATTATATTATGGAGCAATCAATAAAAATGAACTAAACAAAATCAAAAGACATCTCGGATTGCTACATACCTTTCCTGTAGATGTCGCAATATCCAATCAATTTATTAACTTAATGGAAACCTACTCCCTCAGTCACAAACTCAACATCCCTGACGCTATCATTGCCTCAACAGCATTAGTGCAGAATATTAAGCTATATACATTGAATTTGAGAGATTTTTGTTTTATTCAAGGCTTAGAACTCTATGATCTGTCAAATGAATAACCCATCAACGTTAGCATTTTCCAGCGTTCAGCGAACCAGTCATGAATTAGTCAAAAAATCAAAGAGAATGAAGATAATTGTTAATTCTATTCCCAACTTAGTCCCTTTAATCCTTCATTTTGGGGGACTGGTCGCTTTAAGAGAAGTGTATCAAAGTATTAGGGATGTTAGTCGCTGGTGGCGGTGATTCTTGTTCTATGAATTAGCCTCCGCCTTATCCAATTGAATCAGCAGTCTGCTCCCCAGTGTCTTCGACAAGCACAGAAATCCGATAACATAGTTAATAGGTGACATCGGGAAAAAATCATCTATGACGACTACATCAGAAGACGTATGGCGAATCTTAGCCGAATTAGCGACTGCTCAAGCCGAATTGACTGCTGCTCAAAAAGAAACTGACAAACAACTGAAGGAGACTGACCTACTATTGAAGGAAGTTAGTCAACAACAGAAGGAAAACGCCCAACAAATCAAGGAAACTGACCGACAACAGCAGAAAACTGACAAACAACTCAAAGAATTAGGTCAGCAAATTGGGGGACTCGGGGCAAAATTCGGCAGCTTTACCGAAGGACTTGCTCTCCCTTCAATGGAAACGATTCTCAGACAACGGTTCGGCATGAAAGTTGTTAGTCCCAGTGTGCGAGCCAGCGAAGATGGACAAAACCTAGAAATTGATGTCCTTGCCTATACTAATGGTGAGTTAAATACTGCCTATATCGTCGAGGTTAAAAGTCATGCTAGAGAGGAATCTATTACACAATTAAAAAGTATTTTGCAACGGTTTCGCAGCTTTTTCCCTGAACACAAAGATAAAAAACTCTATGGCATATTAGCGGCGGTTCATGTATCCCCAGGATTACGCGAAAAAATTCTGCAAGAAGGGTTTTATGTGGCTCGGATTCATGACCAAGTGTTTGAACTCGATATTCCCGATAATTTTCAACCTCAAATCTATTAAAAATTTAGATGTGATTGCTCTCTTCCCCACAGGAAAAAACACTTTTTTCTTCATGAATAGGAAGAATTTAGTAAAATAGTAATAGAACAAATCAGAGGAAAAAAATCATCTATGGCAACTACATCAGAAGACGTATGGCGAATCTTAGCCGAATTAACTGCTGCCCAAAAAGAAACTGACAAACAACTGAAGGAAATTAGTCAACAAGGGAATAAATAATCAGTTTTTAATAACCAGATTTAGTATAAAAAGTGTTTTGCAACGTTTTCGCACCTTTTGCCTCGAACACAAAGATAAAAAACTCTATGGCATATTAGCATCCCAGGGTAAGCGCATCCTAACAATCCTTGACAAAATGAACTTTATGTGGGTTGCCTACCCAGATGGCAATTCAGGCATATTTGAGTAGAATTTGCCATCTCAATTGTTAAGCAATAATCGACCAAATAGGTCGAGTTCGTAACTATTCTGATTGACTGGTATCACTTAAAATGCCCACGCGGATCACAAAATTGGCCAATTGTCAATAGCTTTTGAGATGCCCTTTATGACAGGAAGTCCCCCGACTCATATTCGATCATCAGAACTATAAACAGGCAAAATTATCTGTATATTTAATCACTTAATCAGAAGCGTTTACCTTTGAAATAGCAGTTTTTAAATAGGAAACCACCTCATTAATTGCTACTTCTGACGCTTTTTTACTGGCTCTTTCGACTAATTCCACCTTACCCGATTTGAGAGATTTACCCGTGACAATGCGATAGGGAATCCCAATTAAATCCGCATCTTTGAACTTAACACCTGCACGTTCATTCCGGTCATCTAAAAGGGTTTCAATGCCCGCTTGATTTAACTCATTGTATAAACTTTCGGCGGTTTTTACCTGCTCGGCATCGGCTAAATTAGGAATAACCACAATCGCTTGATAGGGGGCAATAGCTACGGGCCAAATAATGCCATCTTTATCGTAGGATTGTTCTACGGCTGCCTGGGCTAAACGCGATACTCCTATACCATAACAACCCATACAAATGGGGGTAGATTCTCCCGCTTCATTAGTATAAAAAGCATTCATGGCTTGAGAATATTTATAGCCCAATTGGAAGATATGACCGACTTCAATTCCTCTGGCACTTTGCAAGGTTTGATTGGGATCATGAATAGCTCGATCGCCTACCCGGGCCTTGCGTAGATCGACGATTAATTCCGGTAAGATAAAATCTTGACCCCAATTGGCCCCCACTACATGAAACCCGGTTTCATTAGCACCAGTGATAAAGTTTTCTAAGTCTGTCACCGTGTTGTCTGCTATGCGTAAAAACTTAGGAGCTATATCGCTGGATTTTTTGAGTAAATTATCTTCTAAGTCGGGAGCAATATAACCTAAAGGTAAAGGTTTAGTTGCCCATTTCTGTTGAGCGGCAGCATCGGGTATTTTTAAAGCCAAAATTGTTTTAGCATTGTAACGGCCTGCCTGTCTAACTAATTCATTTTGTAGTTTAACTTCATTAACCTCTTGATCACCGCGAATATGCAGTAAAACTAAAACAGTTATGCCGCTATCATAAACCACTTCGTAGAGAACATTTTTGACGATAGCGGTGGCAGAACAATCGAGAAATTGAGCTAAACTTTCGATCGTGTTGGTGTTAGGAGTTTCTTTTTTAGTAAACTTTTTAAAGGGAGAAGCCACTTTATCTGCTGGCAAAGAAACGGCTTTTTCCACATTAGCCGCATACTTTTCATCGGCGGTAAATAAAACCTCATCTTCTCCGGCATCAGCTAAGACCATAAATTCTTGGGATGCGGAACCGCCAATCGCTCCAGAATCCGCTTCTACTGCCCGAAAAGCTAACCCACAACGGCGGAAAATATTGCGGTAAGCTATATCCATCGCTTGATAGGTTTTCTTTAAACATTCCTCGTCGAGATTGAAAGAATAGGCATCTTTCATAATAAATTCTCGTCCCCGCATTAAACCAAAACGAGGGCGAATTTCATCGCGAAATTTAGTTTGAATCTGATATAAATTAACTGGTAATTGTCGATAGGAACGAATTAAATCACGAGCGACGGCAGTAATTACTTCTTCGTGAGTCGGTCCTAATCCTAACTCCCGGTTTTGCCGGTCCGTCAGGGCAAACATAATCCCTTCTGCTTTTGTGTAGGTGTCCCAACGGCCTGATTCTTGCCAGAGTTCCGCCGGTTGCAGTTGGGGAAGTAAACATTCTTGGGCGCCGGCTTTATTCATTTCTTCCCGGACTATCTGGGAGACTTTCTGTAAAACCCGCCACATCAGGGGTAAATAGGCGTAAATGCCGCTGCCAATGCGACGAATGTAACCGGCACGGACTAAGCATTTATGACTGGGGATTTCCGCCTCGGCCGGGTCTTCCCGGAGAGTGACAAAAAGCTGTTGAGAGAGTCGCATCCTATCGATATCCTTTTGAACAGAAGACTTTCTATTATCTCATCAAAGGAGGGGGTCTGCAATTATCAATTACTTGTGTTGACAAACAATAACAGCGACCAGTTTACCGATTCTCAGGTATTTCCCCTCATAACTTGAGACTGGTTGGAGAAGCATTGAACCTTAGTTGCAATTGCCTAACTCCCTTGTTCTCTACTCTAGGAAATATGAGCGTTCAGGTCGGTCGCTGTTATCGTCGTTATCGAGACAGAATGTAACTTTAACAGGGTTTACTCCTTTGTGAACTTGACCTTTATAACCTTGCCAGTTGATCTGTCAGGGAAGCTTTTTTCTTTAGCTTCAATTATTAATATAACATCGGATCGGAGCTAGAAGTCTTTCTCTTAATCAAAGTTTACATTACTGGGATCAAGGAAAAGCCTAGATGTTTTGACGCTTGACCGATGATAATTAACCTCAGTTCGGTATCAGAAAAGGAGGGGGGGTTAACCTGAAAGAATACAAACGATTCAGCACCCCCGTTCTACTTTAGCCGAGTCCCGCCCTCTCGAACCGGTCATCGAGTTTTTGGCAGTGGCTTCGACATCGCAATCAACTGATGATGCGGGGTCAGACTGAAGGCGATGTTAGTCCAAAATTATTTATTTTGAATTACCATTGTTGCACAAGTAATTATATTTTCTAGATTGTTATACTCGACTCTTTGTTTTTCAATATAATTATCAAATAAATATTTTTTATCTGGATATTTTACCGCTAATTCTTGGCATCTTTGCCTAAGATAATTAAACTGCATTTCATACTCATCATTTTGATTTATTTCAGTTTCTGTATATTCTTTTATTAATTTCATGCCAGCTTTTTCTATTTGTTTTAACAGCATACTTTTTTTGAGTATAAAGTCATGCTTATAGGGTTGATCATCTTCAAAATATCCATCGTCCAAGATAATTAAACCATCCTTTATCAGATTCTTTTTTAAGATAGTCATAGTGTCAAAATAATTTCCAAATACGGGACCGATCGAGCCGAGAATAATCAGATTGAATTGGTTTAATGTATCGATTATTTCTCGTGCGTCTCCTGAAATAAATTTACACCTTGAAGTAATTGCTTCTTCTCTAGCTTTTTTATTAGCGATTTCAATAAATTCTGGTATTGCATCGATTCCAAGGCAGTAGCAATCCAGTTCAATTGACAATTTTATCGAGACTGCACCTTTGCCGCAGCCTAGATCCAGTACATTTAATTCAGAATAATTATTTGTATGTGCTTTGACAATTTTAAGAATAGAATTTGCAGAAGAGCCTATTTCCCAGAAGTCCTGTAAAATATATGGAAGAAAAGGTAAGATTGACTTATCTTGGCAATCCATAGCCTGTGCAATAGTTTCTTCTAAGGTCTTCATTCTCTCTAAAAATTTCTGGACTAACCATCAATTATATCGCTCCCTGCGGTCCCATACCCTCCTCTAAGTAGTCGTGCAAAATAAATTTCCTAGTGAAGAAAGGCAAAAGGCAAGAGGCAAGAGGCAAGGGGGGGTTAGATTTGTGTAATTAATTTTGCTTAGGTACTTATCCTACTTCCATCAGTTAAACACCCCCTCAATTTGGGCATAATTACCGCAGAAGGCTTTCTAATATTCCACTCAAAACGTGCGTTAACGTAAAGCACCGCTAACTTTAATAATGATGGATTGCTAATTATACTCACTGCTGTTGTTGTCTGACATAAGCATCTACAAGATTACGAATCAGGGATTGATAGGAAGCATTATGACGTTGAGCTTCCCGTTTAAAATACTCAATACTCTCCTTAGAAAATTCCATCGTTATCCTGACAGTATTTTGATTCGGTATTAGCTGCTCTGGTGGCGGTAAAAAGTCTTCGACAATTGTCACCTTACCAATCGGTTTTGCGGGATCAGGGGTTATGTTCTTCATAGAATTTTCTCCATTTACGCCATTCAGCTGCGCCAAATATACGAATCACTCCATCGCGGTAAGTAAAACGCACCGTTAAAACCCGGTCTTTTACCTTACCAATACAAAACCAACGTTCCTCTGAGTCACTATGTTGGACATCATGGACAATCAAACGATGTGGATCGAAAAACGCATATTGAGCAGTCTCAAAGTCCACACCATGTTTAGCCTTATTGTCAGCCTCTCTTCGACTATCCCAATCGAAAGTGCTTGTCATGTCACTCTAGCATAGTTTAGTTTGTGTCGCTAAGTATAGAAAAATGCACCAGAAAATAACAAACAAAACAGGAATAGAAAGAGCAGGGAAAATCCCCCACCGATGAATCCAAGTATGTTTATTGTCAACAAACCTTGCTTTAAAAGTAGAAATATTTCCTAAATACTTATCCTGCTCAAGGATGCGTTTTTTTTCTGTCTTAAGTTGATCCATCGCTTTGATAGCCGCATAAAGCGAAGCTCCAATAATACATGATGTCAGAATTCCTAGTATTGGTAAAAATACAGATAGAAACCCAAGTCGATAATTATTATTACCAGAAACTGCAAATGCTGCCATCAAAAAAGACTGGGAAGTGACATACCAGTTCATTCGATTGGCAATCAGATTGTGTTCACGATGGATCTCTTGGTCGATTAATCCGTAATACTCAATCGACTTGAGGTTTTCCTCGTCATTCCACCATTTTTCTTGCTCTTGATTACCCATTAATTCATCTCCCCATATAGCTTATTGAATTGAACTAAATCACCATCTTAAGTAAGTGTTTGGAATTAAATATAAAGATGGATCTCCTTGAAGGACTTGCTGCGACTCAATTTCCTAGAAAATTAGTTGCCCCATATTTTTAGTTAAATTGAATCAACAACGATTATCGAACCATTTAATTAGCACATGGCATAAAAGCAAGCTGTGACTGGGTTCTAATTCTTGGAGATGTCCATTAATTATACCGCTCCCTGCTGCCAACTCCGGCACTCATGGACAGCCTTAACGAGTAATTTAGAGAGTCAACCGCTTAGTGGTCTGTCAATCTTGAAATTGTGGATAGGGGAATCCTGCCAAATTATTCGCCCCCAGTGCCTCAAAATCATCTTAACAGACCAATAGAATCGCCCTTAATTTTTGTCAATTGTCGGCCCCTAACTATATTCCTCCCCGACACTGAGATTAAAGAGCATTTGCAGGGATTGTAAACAGCGCTTACGCGCTTCGATATCCTGTTGGGCCCGCAGTTGTACCATGGGTTCGTGAAGGATTTTATTAACGATACCGCGGGTCATTGCTTCGATAACTTCTTGGTGTTTTTCGGCGAATTCCGTCCCCAAACGGGAGAGGGCCTTTTCTAATTCCTGTTCGCGAATATCTTCAATTTTGCTTCTTAAACAGCTAATTGTCGGTACAGTGTCCAAAGAACGCCACCAAAGCTCGAAAGCTTCCACTTCCTGCTCTAGGAGTGCCTCTGCTTCCCTGGCCATCTGACGGCGACTTTCCTGATTGGCGGCAACCACCGCTTTAAGATCATCGACGTTAAAAGCTTGCACTTGTGCCAATTCCTTCACGTCGGTGTGGACGTTGCGGGGAACAGAAATATCGATTAACATCAGCGATTTAGCAGTAATCGTCACTTCTGTCAATAAATTTTTAGTTAAAATTGGTTCCGTGGCTCCGGTACTGGTAAAGACGATATCCGATGCCGCTACCGTAGCCATCATCTCTTCTAAGCCATATAGTTGCAGCGGTAGGTGAGGAAATTCACGGGCCAACTCCTGGGCCCGTCTTTGGGAGCGATTGACGATCGCAATTTGCTGAGAACCCTTAGCCAGAAGGTGAGTAACTAATAATCGGGACATTTTCCCTGCCCCGATAATAGCGATTTTCTTGCCGCTGAGGTCTGCCACCTTAGCATGGGCTAACTCCACCGCCGCCGAACTGATCGATACGGCTCCTGTGCCGATGCTGGTTTCCGTGCGGACGCGCTTACCGGCAGTCATCGCTTGTTTAAAAAGGCGATCGAGTAATTGGCTAATAGTATTGTACTTTTGAGCTAATTTATGGGTATTTTTAACTTGAGCGAGAATTTGCCCTTCACCGAGGACAAGACTTTCTAAACCGGCCGACACCCGGAGCAGATGACGCACAGCATCCTGATGCAGTAGGGTAAACAGATAACGACGCAGGACATTAAGGGGAATATGCCCGATTTCAGCGAGAAACTGGGTAATTTCCACCACGCCCTTTTCCGTATCCGTAACCACGGCGTAGATCTCCAAACGGTTACAGGTGCTGATAATCGCCACCTCTTGGATGTGGGGATAACCCTTGAGGTGGGTAAGAGCGGACTCGATTTTCGCTTCCGGGATACTCAATTTTTCGCGAATTTCCACAGGGGCTGTCTTGTGACTCAAGCCCACTACAGCAATATTCATTTATGTTCTCCTACAAATGTTGCTCAGGCTACAAAAATTATTGATAAAGATCAGTGCGTTATGTCTCTAATTGTTGCAATTTAGTCCCAATCGGGATGCAAATAAAAGATGTTTGAAAAAAAACTTTATATATTTTTACCAATGGGGGCGAGGTGAGCCATGCCCACCCCACCGGGTCAGAGAATTATCTCAGTTGAATGTATTTGGGTTGGTCGAACAGGTGAACGGTATCGACAAAGCGAGCGGTTTTCGATTGGGTGGAGATCACCAAGCTTTGGGTACGAGCGCCACCATGGAAGAAGCGTACCCCTTCCATCAGGGTGCCGGGGGTGATACCACAGGCGGCAAAGAGGACGGTTTCGCCACTGGCTAATTCTTCGCAACCGTAAACGCGATCGGGATTAGTGATACCCATTTCTTGCAGACGAGCGAGATTACCCTCGCGGCTTTCGCCGATTAAACCGGTTTTGACCACTTCGGGATCATAGATTAATTGTCCCTGGAAGTGACCGCCTAGACAACGCATAGCCGCTGCCGAGATTACCCCTTCTGGAGCGGCACCGATACCCATGAGAGCATGAATATTAGTTCCCGAAAAAGCGCAGGAAATAGCGGCCGATACGTCACCATCGCTGATCAGACGAACTCTGGCCCCGGCGTTGCGGATTTCTTGGATTAATTCCTTGTGACGGGGACGATCCATCACCACTACCACCAGTTCTTCGATCGAACGATTGAGACAATCGGAAAGAACTTTCAGGTTTTCCGTCGCCGATTTATTAATATCCACATGACCTTTAGCTGCTGGGGGAGCGGCTAATTTTTTCATATAAAAGTCAGGAGCGGCGAATAATCCACCTTTTTCGGAGATCGCTAACACGGCCATGGAACCATTTTGACCGTAGGCAACCAAGTTAGTGCCTTCGCAGGGATCGACGGCGATATCGATTTCGACCAATTCGTCGGGATTACAATATTGTTTGGCATCAACTTGGGTACAGATACCCACTTCTTCGCCAATATAGAGCATGGGAGCCTCGTCTCTTTCCCCTTCTCCAATAACGATGCGACCGCGCATATGGATTTTATTCATCCGTTCGCGCATCGCTTCCACAGCGACGTGATCGGCGATATTTTTTTCGCCTTTACCCATCCACTTCGAGGAGGCAATGGCAGCCTGTTCGACCACTTCGATAATTTCTAACCCTAGCGTACTTTCCACTCGATGATCCTCCCTACAGCTGATCTATGATTTATCTAGTGAGTTTGTTTCCTTAACAGTCAAAAGTCTATCACCAGACGGGGATCATTCTTAAGTTTTTATGTAGATCATCTGGAGGAGACTGGTATAGCTAGGGAGTTTTTGCCGGCACTGTCGCCTCCATCTCAGTTATGGAGACCTTGATCGCTGATTGCGGCTGGCGATCGCCTCAAGGGATGTTCTTCCCCCTGTTGTCAGTGCCGGACAAGGGCAGCTTTGTCGATACTAAACATCTGGTCAGGTTTTGCCGAGCAAAATTATCCACCCTATTCCGTTAATCCTTCAGTGTGTTTAACCGATGCTAGAATGCACCAAGAGACTCGGTTATTCTAGACAAGCTAAAACCCACTTTTCTTGGCAATTGAGTTAAAACGTCATCGGGTAAGGTTTTAAACTGTTGCCTGATCTCAACAAGCAATTTAAATGCGCGGGCAGCTTAACTGCCATAAATCGGTTTGTTAACGAAGAAAATAAACTATAGCGATAATAATACTCAGAATTACCACAGTCTGACGCAGATAACTAGGAGAGATAATTCTAGCTATTTTCCCCCCCAATAAACCCCCAATTAAAGAGCCAATTGCTACCACTATCGCCGCCGACCAATATACGTGATTAGAAAAGAGAAAAAACCAAGATGCAGCCACATTAACCACCAAAGAAAGCAACTGTTTTAAAGCATTTAATCTCGTGAGATTATCCTTGAGAAATAAGCCCAAAATTGCCAACTTAATCACCCCTAAACCCGCTCCAAAATAACCACCATAAATTGAAGCGAGAGCGATGGGTAAAACCGCCAAAATTTCTGGTATATGACCATTTTCGTCCCCCTGTCGCCGCTGCAACCAAGAGCGTAAAGTATCTTGAAAAGCCAATAAAGCCGCCGCTAAAAGAATCAAAAAAGGAATCAGGCGCTCAAATACTTTATCACTACTATTTAACAGCAAAATACCACCGATAATGCCGCCAATAACTGCCGATGGTAGTAATAACCAAATCCGTTTTTGTTGCCCGTGCAGGTCTTTTTTTTGGGCGAGGGTTGCCCCCAGATAACCGGGACATAAAGCGACGGTATTAGTCACATTTGCCATTACCGGTGGGATACCCACCGCCATCAGCGTCGGAAAAGTAATCAGACTACCGCCACCGGCAAGAGCGTTAATTAAGCCGGCAGCCACGGCAGCGATTGCTAGGAAGCCATACTGAGTAGGCGTGAGCATTTAGGGGTTAGGGATAGTAATTAGGGCTAAATCAATTTTTTCCTCGTCAACTTGCTTAATTTCGGCTCTAATTCCTGGTCCAAAGTATCTTTCGATTTTTTCTTGTTTTGCCAGCCACTTTTCTAGGGGTAAAAGGGGCGATTCAAATTCTAGGGTGAGACAATAGGCGGAATCAACAGCAGTTTCACGAATTGCCACTAAAGTGGGTCTTTCCTCGTCCGTGGGGCTTAATCCCAGCTTTTCTAGGGCTTCATCCAGATGCACTTCCTGTCCGTAGCGATAGCGGGTGACATCGTTGCGAAGTTTGGTTTGGGTGACAGTAGCCTGTTGTTGGCGCAATTGCAAGATTTCGGGGCTACTGGGTTGACTAAAGGGTATGGGTTTGATTTCTGAAGCTTTTAGGGCTAAACCTCCCAATAATAAGGGTAATCCGTAGAAAAACCCCGCTAAATTGACCGTGGCGTTACCTTGGGCATAACCGATAATCCCGATAACCGTTAAAATACTGCCTAAAATTAAGCCAAAGTATGATAGTCTAATTTTCCTGAGCATGAAATAATTTTTTTCTTGAGTACGCTAATCCTTTAGAGATTATACAACTCAAAAGAATCTTTTTTGCAGAGGGGCAGTGGGGAGATTTTTCAGTTATTAGCTACTGAAGGCAATTAGTGTCTATTGCCTATTGCAAGAGTGCCTATTGCCGATGTACTCGCAATTTTTCAATTAATTGAGATAATTTCTGGTCAGAAGCGGCAGTAATAAAGTCTAATTTAAACTTTTGTCCCTGGCTGAGATATTCTGCATAACTAGACAGAAGAAAAGGACGAAACTTGTCATTATCAGCAATATAAACTTCAAAAAAAGCCACCAATAAAGCCCCCGCATAATCCTCGATTAAATTTTGATTGGGTAAAGTGATATCGACCACAGACTCTAGGGTTTTTTGCATTCCTGCATCCAATTCCGTAAAATTTACATGAGCTTGTCCCTCCACCATGGCCAGATATTTATCCGGCGTTTTTAACCAAGTAAAAGGAATGGCCTGTTCAAAAATCGGATTAGCTGCCGGGTCATAACTCCCTGAACCTAAGAGGACAGGAATCGAGATTTTGCTTAAACCTTTTTCCCCAAAAATACTGCGGTTAACGGGATTAGCTGCAAAGACGGCCGCGACTCGTTCATCGCGAAAATTATAGACCTGTCTAGGCAATTCTAGGGCGCGACATTCCAGTAAAATAGCGATATTAATCCCGGAGTAAGGACGATTACAATCTTGGGCGAGATTATCAAAATCAATTTGTGCGCCGGCAACAGCTAGAGATGTATAACCCCCGAAGGAATGACCCGCTACTCCCACATTAGTGAGGTCAAGTTTACCTTGAAATTGACTAGCATTACGTCTGGCTAATTCATCGATGACAAAGCTAATATCTTTAGGTCGATTAATAAACTCATTACCATCAAAAATATTGCGATAATACCCCCCTAACGTTCCTTGCAGGTATTGGGTATCACTGCCGGGGTGTTGCGGTACCGCTACTAAAAATCCGTAGGAAGCTAGATGTTCAATTGCTTGGGCATAATCTTCCGGTCGCGAGGCTAATCCGTGGGAAAAAATAATTACAGGTGTTTTGTCTTCTCGGAAAGTTTGCGGGATATAAACATTCACATATAAACTGCGATTGCGACTGCTATCGGTTAGGTTCCAAACTTCTTTTTTTACCTGAAAGCTACCGCGCTGACGCAAATCGGGTAAACTGGTATAATTAATCGCTGGTTTAACGGCAGCGGCTTCCTCGGCTGTCCAGAGGCGCATATCTTTAATAAATATTTCCGCCACATAAACCGCATAATCGATGGTTTTAGCTAATCCGAGGATTTCTTCCCCCTGTAACTGTATATTATTGGGGAATTTTTTCAGGACATTTAAAAGGGTTAATCCTCCCGGATCGAAAGCGGCACTAACAATCGCACCCCGCAGGGCATATTTACCATTAATTCCCCCTTCAATGGTGATGCCTTTGCCCAAACGAGAGAGCATATCAGCACCCATCACACTATTAAAAAAACGAGATAGTAAAATAGGATCGATGTCAATCTTTGTTAATAAAGCCTCACGAAACTTCTCTCTTGCTTCGGGAGTTGCTCTGGACAGAAATCTTTTTAAATTAGCATCAATCTTTCCTTCTTTAGCAAAATTTTCTAGGGATGCTACCGATACGGAAAAGACGAGGGGAGTATAGACAAATTCAATTTCTTCGGCGGCTTTTAGGGGTAAAGCGGTCATACTCGCAGCGAAAAGACCTAGGAGAAAAGCTTGCAGCCGACGGGTGGGATTATTTCTGGGAAAACGATTTTGTAAACGGGGAATAATCATGGGATTTTTAGTTAGGGTAAATGACAACAATTAAAAGGGAAAAGTGGGACTACGAGTGATGTCCATAAGGCCAATTTAAGGCTAGGGCAAGCGATAAAGTGCCAAGCAAAGTAGGACGAAAAAGCATTAGCAAAACCTCGATATATTCATCTGGGATATTTTAATTATAGATTATTGATAATTTGTGAATATACTATCTAGAATAGTAAGTTATAATTGTTTTTATGTCAAGATATTAACCATTAATAAAAAACGATAAATACATGAATTTAATAAGTGAAAGTGATATATTTGGCGATGAAAATAATCAGATAAGATTTTTGACCAATATAAATTGCTAATTATTACGAATGTGAATATTTTGTTGCGGGAAGGGAATCTCGATACCCTGTTGAGTAAACCGATCAAGAATAGCACAATTAATATCACTAATTACTCGCTTTTTTCTGTTGACATCATCCAACCAAAACTTTAATTCAAAGTTTAAACTAGAATCGTCAAAATTAAGAAAAAAGGCTACTGGTTGCGGGTTTTTAAGTATGTGAGGATGTTGATCGGCAATCTCTAGCAATAAATTCATCACCTGTTGG
The DNA here is from genome assembly GCF_021300285.1 of Microcystis sp. 49638_E5. Classification (NCBI taxonomy): domain Bacteria; kingdom Bacillati; phylum Cyanobacteriota; class Cyanophyceae; order Chroococcales; family Microcystaceae; genus Microcystis; species Microcystis sp. 49638_E5. Next base: position 14,874 of record NZ_JAJTDH010000026.1, read on the forward strand.
GCGTTAGAATTATAACCAACTCCGATAACAATTGAACAATAAATCAAGTTATCACTACCCGTGTAGGTGGTGACATCCTCAGTAAAAAACTTTTGATTGGGAATAATTTTTTCGGAATTGTCTGTAAGAATTTGCACTGTTGTCGCTCGGATACCTAGCTTTTTTACCTGAGAAGTCTGTCCTTCAATATTAATTATATCACCGGGTTTGAGAACTTTTTCAAATAATAGTAAAATACCGCTAATGAAATTACTTACCACTTGCTGCATACCGAAACCAATACCCACCGATAAACCGCCAGTAATTGCCGCTATTGCTGTTGCATTAACTCCCACATAACCCAAGATGATAATAAAACCTAAGACAATGAAAAAATAACGTCCTAACAGTAAAGTTGCTTCAATTTCACCGCGACTCGCTTGCTGATTTAAATTAGTAATACTCAGAATTATACTCTCTATAAGAATAACAATAATTACCAGAAAATAGGGAGCTATTATCAAAATAAATATGCTTCTCAATGTGATCGGACTATTGAATAAATTGAAGGGAGATACTTGGGCAATTTCTTGAATATTATTGTAAACACCAATAATAGTTCTCAGGAGGAATAATACCAATAAAGGTGCTAAAAGCCGACCATGATAATATTTAATTGTATTGACGGAAAACCTAGCATATAATCCAGCTAATAAACAACGATAAATCAAGTAAAAAAATATTAATTGTATGGATAAATTAATCATTCCTCTTGTCCAGTTTTGACTGAAAAAAATTAGATACTTTAAGTCAAGTAAAATTAGACTAATAACTGGAAAATTAAGAAACTGTATCAGGATGGCAAAATATTGACGGAGGGTTAATTTTTTATCACTGTGAATAAAACTGGTGCCGTGAGGGAATCTTTTTTCTAAGTAAGACCATAACCATTTTGATAATAACCAAGCAACAATTAAGGAGAGAAAAATAGTCGTTAATTGATTTTGAACATTTCTACGTCCTAAAAATAATAATTGGTTAGCAATTATTTCCGAAAGAGAGGGGATATTGTTGTTCATATTAATTTATTTTCCCGACTTCCTGATCGAGATCTGATTGAATATAAAGTGTCAGTTTTTGGGCTGCTGCTGAGGAAGATATTTCACCAGCGATCGCTCTTTCATACCAAAATTCTCCTTGTTCTAAAATTTGATTCGACTTTTCCCAATCATCCAGAGGAACTGCCACAACATTTTGAGATTGTTGTAATAATACCGATTCGATCGGTAGTAATTTTCCTTCGATCTGTACCCGTCGATTAGTGGGAATAAAACTTTCTGTTTGGATGATTGCTTGTAATTGTTGTTCGGGATTAGAGAGAAATTTTCCTAAAGCTAACCCCAAACTATTTTCATTATCACTATTATTGCGATTAAATACCATCACCCGTGTATAGAGAATTGGTGCTGCTTTACCTTGAGTGTCTTGGGGAAGTAAAGCGACTCTGAGATCATCTTGGAGGCTGTTTTTTAAATCGGCAATTTCAATAGAATTACACACATAATAGGTTAAGCGGCCTCTAGCAAAGGCCTCGTGAAGTAATTCCCGTTGACGATTGAGGATAAAATTAGGCTGTGACGAGGCAAATTTTAGCCATTCTAGCCATTTTGCCCAACCATCCAAGCGAGGTTGCAGCCTACCCTGATCATCCCACAAATAGCCGCCAAAAATTGCCATTCCCCAAAAAGTATCTTCAAAAGAGGAAACTATCCCCACAGAATAGCCTTTGCGCGCACGTTCCACTAATCCCTCTAAACTGGTGGGAGGTTGCTTCAGCAGCGGATCGGTACTAACTTGTAATTTTTTTTGATTGTAACACAGTACATTAGTACGAGAACCTAAAGGAATGCCATAGATTTTTCCTTGATAGCTAACTTGTTTCAGCGTCGGGGGATAATAAATAGATAAATCTAGATTTTTCTGGTCAATTTCCTTCAGTACCCCTTGGGATACTAATCTGGGTATATTTCTCGAAAAAATTAGAATAACACTAGCACCCAATCCGCTTTGAGATTGTTTAAAAAAACGTTCGGGTATCTCATCGATAGGAATAGCTTTTTCGAGAATTGTCACTTGCGGATTTAATTTTTCAAACTCTTGCAAACCGAGACCTAGTATTTCAGTTAAATTTCCCTCTTCTGGATACCAAACCGAGAGAGTTCCTTGCAGTTGCTCCGATGATTGATTAGGGAGATCACTAAAACAGGCATAAAGAAAAATTGGCATCAGGATAAAAAGCAATAGGAGCGATATAATTCCCCTTATTTTTTTACTTCTCCAAACAGTTTTAACTCTGAGCCTTAGAAATTGCATCGCTCGTGATCCTTCAAAAATCTTGCCATATATTCATGATACATGAAAAGGTGACTAATAATCTTCATCAGAAAAATAATTAACATGATCTTTTGTCAAGAGCCACCAGTATAGCAGTAATCCCAGTTACTATCGGCTGCCATAATAGAATTAGTCCAAAATGCCCTGCAAGAACTACAAAATCTAGACGAGGAAAACACCCCATGAACCATCACTACAGCATCACCATTTAATGGTCAGATGAAGACCAAAAATTTATCGCCCATTTACCTGAGTTTGGACCCTATACTCATACCCATGGTGAAACCTACAATGCAGCCCTACAAAATGCCCTTGAAGTTCTATATCTCCTTATCGAAGACTACACTGCACTGGGCAAATCTCTCTCACGTCCTCAGGATATTTCCCCATAGCTCAAATATCCTCTATTACATTTCAGTCAGAACCGACAACCCCGAAATAAATGATGAAAACGTCAGCCAATAAGTAATTTTTACTTTATTATGAGAGTAATCCCCCAAACCATTGGGAGCGTAAGGCTTACGCTGAACAGAGAATCTCTCAAACCAAACCCTGAAGGTGACTGTTGCTGGCAAATTAAGTGATGATGTTCGTAAAGGAACTTTAGCTAGTATTCTTAAACAAGCAGGGTTAAAATGATCGACAAATATCTAATTGTTCTCGAAAAAAGTGAGACGGGATTTTCAGCTTATTCACCCGATGTATTGGGTTGTGTAGCAACAGGTGCGACTCTAGAAGAAACAACGGAGCAAATGCGATCAGCTTTGGCTTTGCATTTGGCAGATGTTGAAAACTTGCCCCAACCGCGAGGGATTGATGCCTATTTAGAAGCTTTGCGAGATTCGGAAGGAGAAGCATTTTTTCTAACTCATATTCCCATAGATCAAGTGTTAGTTAAACCTTAGTTTTATTAAGGAAAATGAACGATAAACTTAAGCAAACTGGAATTAAAGCTTTTACTTTAATCTGATCAAAGATCAAGTACAGGAACTAGAAGCCTGTTCCACGGGGTAGGCATTTTGTTATTTCACAGGCTATAATCTTATTAAAGATAAAACACAAGAACCAGAAGCCTGTTACACTATCTAACAATTAATTAAGTGCCATTTACTAGCAAGGAGTCGTACCATGGAACCTTTAACGCTATTGGCTACAGGAGTCACGATTATTTTAGGGGGAGCGTTGGCCCGTGTGGGGGAGCTTGTCTTAGATGGTTCCCTTGAAAAACTGATAAATTTAATCGGAGCGAATTCTCCTGATACTTTAAAAAAGTTGCAATCGGCTAATCAAGATCCTGCTTTGTTATCTGAAACCATTGAGGTAATGGCGATTTTACTGGAAGACCCAGAAATACAAAAAGTTGCAGAACAAGTGTTTAAGGAAAATCAATCTAATCCTTACGTTATTAATATGATGAAAAATGTTGGAATTGTTAATCAAGGAACAATTCATAATCCGACTTTTAACTTCAACTGACCACAGCCGCCTGTAGGGGAGCAGGTTAAACAAAACCCTGCTAACTTAGATACAACCAGTGAGAGTTCCAAGTCTATTTCGACTTCTCTTTCTAATCTTGATTACGGCATTGAAAGTCTATGTAAATTGAAAGCAATTTTCTACAAACTTAAGGGAAATGCTCGTCAACAGGAGGGTAAAGTTAATATAACAGTTAAAGAATTATCAGAATGGATTCAGGCAATTCAATCCGCAGAATCAGAATTTGAGCAATTTTTAAATTTATTGGAGGCTAATGATGATTCAGATTCATAAAAATCAAACTAATTCGGCTCAGGCTAGTAATTATGAAACAGAGTTAAATCTTGAGAACTTTGATCAGATTACGCCCAAAAAACATAATCCTAAAATCTATCAAAAGCTCTTAAAAAAAGCTCAGGATATTGGTGATAAACAATCTGAGGTTTTTGCTCTTGGCCGGTTAGCAATGATTTATCAATCTTGGGGTCAATATAGAGAAGCAGTACAATATCTTCAGCAACAATTAGTAATTATTAGAGAAACTAATGATCGGTATTCGCTGGCGAATACTTTAGGTAATTTGGGAGCGGCTTATCAGTCTTTAGGGCAGTATCAAGAAGCAATTTCACATCTTCAAGAACAATTAGCAATTGCCCAGGAGATCGGCGATATTCTTGCCCTAGCAAATGCTTTCGGAAATCTGGGGATTACTTATCAATCCTTAGGAAAATATCAGCAAGCAATTGAATATTTTCAAAAACAATTAGAAATTGCCCAGCAAATTGGTGATAAAACATCAGAAGCAAATGCTTCGAGTAATTTAGGTACTTCTTATCAATATCAAGGCGATTTTGCTCAAGCAGAATCTCTATTTTTACAAGGATTAAAAATCCATGAAGAGTTATTTGGTGGCAATAATCCTAGTGTTGCTTCTAATCTCAACAATCTGGCGAGTCTTTATCAAGATCAAGGGAGATACACAGAAGCAGAACCTCTCTTTTTCCGCTCGCTGGCGATTCGGGAAAAGCTATTAGGAAAAGAGCATCCTGATGTGGCGACCAGTCTCAACAATCTGGCGAGTCTTTATTGCGCTCAAGGGAAATACGCAGAAGCAGAACCTCTCTTTTTGCACTCGCTGGCGATTGGGGAAAAGCAATTAGGAAAAGAGCATTCTGATGTGGCGACCATTCTCAACAATCTGGCTGGTCTTTATTATGATCAAGGGAAATACGCAGAAGCAGAACCTCTCTTTTTGCGCTCGCTGGCGATTACAGAAAAGCAATTAGGAGAAGAGCATCCTGATGTGGCGACCAGTCTCAACAATCTGGCGGATCTTTATCGCGCTCAAGGGAAATACGCAGAAGCAGAATCTCTCTATCAAAGAGCGCTGGCGATTAGGGAAAAGCAATTAGGAGCAGAGCATCCTCATGTGGCCAACAGTCTCAACAGTCTGGCGATTCTTTATCAGTCTCAAGGAAAATACACAGAAGCGGAACCGCTTTATCAAAAAGCGATTGCTATTTGTTCGGAAAAATTAGGAGAAAATCACCCCGACACTCAAACAGTAAAAAATAATTATAATCTGATGCTTTCTCAACTTCCCGATGAGGAATTAAGCCAACGCTTTCCCCCCGAAATGGTGGAATATATCCAATCACTCCGTCATTCCTAGATTCTTTGTAATACCTTAATAATGCTCAAACTGCAATAAAATTACTCCAGCAGATAGTAAATGCCTAAAAAAATACGAGAACTCAAGTCTATACTTCTGAAAGCAGGGTTTACCTATCGCCCCGGTAAAGGTAGTCATACCGTTTGGAGCCATCCCCGTTTAGAATATAGCTTGACCCTGTCAGGCAAAGATAGTAGTGATGCCGATCGCTACCAGGAAAAAGACGGAAGAAATGCACTTCAGGAACTAGCCAACTTAAATCAAGGAGACAACCCATGAATTATTACTATAGTATTTTTATTCAATGGTCAGAAGAAGACAACAAATTTATCGCCCACCTCCCTGAATTTGGCCCCTATGCTCATACCCATGGTGAAACCTACCATGCAGCTCTACAAAATGCCCTTGAAGTTCTAGATCTCCTTATCGAAGACTACACTGCACGAGGCAAATCTCTCCCACCTCTCCGGGCTATTTCCGCATAGCCCAAATATTCTCAGTTCAGTAATATTTCCTAGTATTTAACCGTTCATAGAACATTTTATACCATGATCTCGGAAAAGCCAAAATAAACATTATGCAAGTTACGGCTTAGATCATTACTAAAGTTGTCATATCTCCTTCTTCTCGATCAGAACCAAAAAGCCCAAAATAAATAATGAAAACGTCAGCCAAGAAGCAATTTTTGCTTTATTATAAGACTAATCCCCACAAACCGTAAGCGATTTATGTATCAAGTCACCGTTGATTACGCCAAAGCCAACCTAGAAAAACTCTGCGATCGCACTGAAAAAGAACCCGATGGAGTAGTGATCGTTCGTGAAAATCGCAGTTATATTCTCATCACTCAAGAAGAATGGGAATCCTTAGCTGAAACCTCCGAACTCATGCAAGATTCCAAACTATTACAACATATTGCATCAGCACGACGAGAATATGCCGCAGGAGAAACCCTGATAATGGAACAAGTATTTGGATGACAACCTACACAATTGTCTTTTCTAAACAAGCGCGAAAAGATACCGACGAACTCACCCAAAAACAAAAAGTCAAACTTCAATAAATTTTAACTAACATAATTGCAATTAATCCCTATATTGGCAAATCCTTAAAAGGCGATTTAGAAGGCTTGTATTCCTATCGCCTAAATAGAAAAGATCGTCTGCTTTATGAAATTTATGAAGACGATAAAACTATTCTGATTATTCGTACCAAAACACACTAGGGAGATTAGGTAAGAGCGGTCATAACGCCTGAAGTCATCCCCGTTTAGAATATAGCTTGCCCCTGTCAGGCAAAGATAGTAGTGATGCTGATCGCTACCAGGAAAAAGACGGAAGAAATGCACTTCAGGAACTAGCAAAATTAAATCAAGGAGACAACCCATGAATTATCACTATAGTATTTTTATTCAGCTGTCTTATTACATTTTGGAATTAAGGGAAAATCACCCCGATACTCAAATAGTAAAAAATAATTAGGGTTTGCTGAAAAAGTAAGGGCGATCGTCGATCAAGATGCAAGGTTTTTGAGACACTAGCTTTAAAATCTTGCATCTGTTTTGTGAAACAAGCCACTAAACTCCTTACCTTGTACATATTTCACATTTATTCAGCAAACCCTAGTTAAATAATCTTTGCAGAAAAGTGCTTTGATCCCGCAGAAAAACCTGAGCGCAATTACGCCCCGGCATCCCCGAAATTGAGCCGCCGGGGTGAGTTCCTGCCCCAGTTAAATAAAGGTTTTTAATGGGGGTTTTGTAGTTAGCTATTTCTGGCAAAGGACGCAGGAAAATCATCTGATCTAAGGTCATATCAAGATGATAGTAATTACCTTTATAGGAACCCAAACGATTAGCTAATTCGGCCGGACTTTCCACCCGACGGGCAATGATCGAAGATTTGAGATTGGGAGCATAATCGGCCAGTTTATCAAGAACTCGATCGGCCACGCGATTTTTTAATTCTTCCGTCCATCCCGTGCCGTTTAATCCCGTTCCCTCGGCCCCGGCAATCTGATAGGGGGCAAAAAATTCGATCCAGAGGGTATGCTTGCCCTGGGGAGCCATGGAGGGATCGAGAATAGTGGGGACATCTAGGTACATCGAGGGATTTTCGTCGGGAATCTGCCCCAAAATCGTTAAAGCGTGGGCCTGTTCAACGTGACGGACGGAATCGGCGATGAGAATCGTTCCCTGTAAATACTCCTCTTTGTGATCATAAGCCTCGAACCTTGGCGCTTCGGCGAGGGCGCAATCAATTTTAAGAATTGTTTCATTGTTATTGACAATTCGCCGTTCTACCCTTTCTCGCAATTCCGGATCGGCGGCATCCACATCGGCGGGGGCGACTAACTGTAAAAAAACTCGTCTAGCGTCAATATTAGAGATAACACCCGCTTTTGCCAGATATTCTTGTCCAGAGTCCACCCTAACCCCGATCGCTTGTCCTTCCTCGATTAGAATCTGTTTAACTTTCTGCTCGGTTAAAATTACCCCACCGAGACTAACAACACATTTCACCAGAGCCTCGGTTAGTGCGCCTGTACCACCACGAGGGCGAGCCACCCCGGGGGAGTGACGCATCGCCATCATCATCATCCCGGAGGTAATGCCTTTTTGGGAGGGAGGAGCGCCAATTTCCGCCGCTAGACGAGCCAGGGGTGCTTTGACAAATTCGTTCTCAAACCACTCATTGAGGACATCTTCGGGGGAAGTAATCATCGTGCGGATGAAGTCGAGCAGTTTCTTTTTCGAGCCGATCGCTTTCCAGACACTAGCTAAAGCACTAGAGTTATAATTGCGGGCGATTCTGAGCAAATCTTGGGGCGGGGCATTAAACCAAGGCCCGATCGCATTCATCAACTGCGCCCAATAGTCGATAAACTGAAGGTAGCGATCGGCATCTCGCGGACAAAACTGGGCAATTGCGGCGTGAGTTTTTTCCAGAGAGCGATAGGAAAGAAAATATTGGCCGGAGGGATGGGGACAGAAAACGGTAGGATCGAAGAATAAATACTCTAATCCGTGGCGTTTTAGCTCCAATTCCTCAATTACTGGTCCTAAAAAGATAAATTCATGATCGATCGCACAGAGATTAAACTTAAAATCGGGGGCTAGATCCGGGATAACCGCTTCTGTGGTAGCGGCTCCTCCTGGTACGCTACGCTGTTCGAGAAGGAGGACGCGATAACCGGCTTTGAGGAGATAGGCGGCACAAACTAAACCATTATGCCCGGCACCGATGAGGATGACATCGTAACTTTCCATGCAGTTTCAAAAATTCCTATTTTTAATTTTGCGCTTTTCTTGACCCTAATATGTTAAAAATAGTTAAAGATTCGCTGCTATCAGCAGATTTCAGCGAGCAGTTATGAGTGAGCAGGTAGAAAACCTTTAATTTTTCCTTTTTTTTATGAGTTCTGCGATTAAAGTTATTCAACCATCGGGTATTTTAGATGGCAACCAAGCTGGCCAATTTCGCCAAGAAATTACCGAAGCCGTGCAGGGAGGTTCCGAGGTTATTATCGTTGATTTCAAGAATGTCACCTTTATGGATAGTTCTGGTTTAGGGGCGCTAGTTTTATCCTTAAAAACCGTGCGTTCTGCGGGGGGTAAGATTTTTATCTGCTCGATTAATGATCAGATAAAAATGTTATTTGAATTGACCGATATGGATCGAGTTTTTGAAATTTTTAATAACCGAGAAGAATTAGAACAAAAAATTTTAGGAAGTTAATCAGCGAAAATCCACCTGCATGATCGAAAGATCATCCTTAAAATTACCATCAAATTGTAAAGCTTGAATTCCTTCAATAAAATTATCGAGATTTTTGGCGGAATTACAGTGATAATTTCGCAAAGATTGAATAAAGTTTTCTAGTCCCCACATCCTACCATCAGCACAATCGATCTCGTAAATTCCATCGCTAAAAAGATAAAGGCTACTGGGTAAATTCAGGCATTTAACCTGATTAATATATTCCGCTTCCGGAAACATCCCGATGGGAAAACCGGGGGCTTTCAGTCTGGTTTCAATCATCTGGCCAAAAGGTTTTTGAGTCAGGAGAACTGCCGGGGGATGACCGGCACTGGCATAGGTTAACTGTTGTTGTTTCCGATCATAAATTCCGTACCAGATAGTAAAATATTTATCATTCTTAGGGCTGATTTGATAAACTTGATTTAACCCTTGTAAAACCTGATTAGGTTGATAGTAATTTACCTGAGTTAAACCACGAGAACGGAGTAAATTAATCACCGAAAGGGAAGGTAAAGCCGCTCGCAACCCATGGCCTGCCACATCTAAAAGATATAACATCAAATGGTCATTATCTAACCAATAATAATCAAAGCCATCACCCCCCAATCGACGAGAAGGAAGGAAGCGAAAATCGATAGCAAGTTTTGGAGAAATAAAAGGTTCTGGTAACAGCGATCGCACATATTCCGCCGCTTCCGCTAACTCCATTTCTAGTAATTGTTTTTGCGCTTGCAGATCGTGACTTAATTGATGCAAACGCATTCCCGCCCGCACGCGCGCTCTTAACTCATTAATCTCGATCGGTTTACACAAAAAATCATCCGCCCCCGCATCCAATCCCTTCACCCGATCCTCCACCGATCCCAAAGAAGTTAAGAGGATAAAAAAAGTCGTTGACAGTTGGGGATTAAGCTTAATTTGCCGGCAAACTTCCAACCCATCGATCCCCGGCATCATCCAATCACAAATAATCATCGCCGGTTTTAGTTGCCCCGCTTGCTTTAATCCTTCTTCCCCATCACTGGCAACAAAAACCTCGTATTCCTTCTGCAAAGCGCGGCTCAGAAACGTCTGAATTACTCCATCATCATCAATTACTAGAATTCGTACCATCTTTTTTGTAACTCGACTATCTCAATCTTACTGCTTACACTAGAGGGGAGTGGACGACTTTGCTTGTACCTCAAGACAGGATTAAATCCAGAATCGAGCTAATACATCAGTCATAGTTTGGGAAAAATGGTATAACTTCTAGCGTAAGGCATTGGAGAGGTAAGCCGGGGGTGAAGATTTCTTTTCAGGTAGATAGCGATCTCAGGTCCTTAGATACCGTTTTAAAATATTTTCAGCAACTTGAACCGGCCGGCATTCCCCAAAAAGACTGGCTCCAGTGTCAGCTTGCTCTTGCCGAAGGTTTTACTAATGCAGTCCGTCACGCTCACCGACACCTACCTCCCGAAATCCCGATCGAGATCGAGATCGAGATTACCCGATCCCAGATGGAAATTCGCATCTGGGATCGGGGTTCCGCCTTCGATTTAGAGGACTTTATCGAGAAAAACGCCTATCATGACTATAGTTTCTCTGGTCATGGGCAAGGACTGCCGATCCTCCAAAAAATCGCCGATCAACTCAGTTATACTCGCAGCGAAGATCAACGCAACTGTCTATTAATTATTAAACAATTTTCCCGCCATGAATCCGATCGCACCCCTCGTTTCTCCTAGTTGGTTAGTGACTAATCTTGATCGCCCCGATCTGATGGTTATTGACTGTCGTTTTCAATTAAACGATCCCGATCTCGGTTATCAAGAGTATTTAGCCAATCATATTGAAAATGCCTTCTATTTACACCTCGATCGCGATTTATCGGCTCCCGTTGCCCGTCATGGCGGCCGTCATCCTTTACCGAATCCGCCGACGATCGCCGCTAAATTAAGCTCGTTAGGGGTGATTTCCGGCCAAACCCATGTCATCGCCTACGATGCCTCCCGTTTTGCCTTTGCCAGTCGTCTCTGGTGGTTATTACGTTATCTGGGCCATGAACGAGTCAGCATTCTCGATGGTGGTTGGCAAAATTGGTTAAATGCCGGTTATCCCGTTTCTAATCAGATACCTGTGCCGAAAACCGGCACTTTTCTCCCCCAAGTTCAACAGGATTGGGTAGTCACAATCGAGGAGGTAAAAAGGCAAAAAGAGCAAGCGGGAGTGGTGTTAATTGATGCCAGGGAAAGCGATCGCTATCGGGGCGAAAGGGAACCGATCGATCCGATCGCCGGCCACATCGAGGGGGCGCTTAATTATCCTTGGTTAGAAGTCACCGATAGTCAGGGTTTTTCTCAACCCCTGGCCCTGCAAAAACAACGTTGGCAAGAGCGGCAAGGCGATCAAGAAATTATCCTCTACTGTGGTTCGGGAGTGACAGCCTGTGTTAATATCTTTTCCCTGACCCTAGCCGGATACGAGAATGTTAAGCTATATTCTGGAGGTTGGAGTGATTGGTGTTCCTACCTGATCTAACCAGCCCTATTGATACCCATCTATCGAGAAAGATTATCAAAATGACCTGATTACTGTACAATCCCTCTATTATCACTTTTAATTATTCCCAAACTATTATCTAGTTTGTCTCCTAAGTGGGTGGGTGGAATTAAATATAAGATAAACGTAGGTTGGGTTGAAGCATGAAACCCAACGCCCGCATGGGTTACGCTACCGCTAACCCATCCTACAAATAATTGTGTCTCCCTACTTAGACAAAAAAGCTAATTTTTATTTTAGTTGCTATCTTTTTGCTCTCAAATCACCGCTATTCCCCAAAGAATAGTCGTTTTCCCCCGTAAAATTACTAAAAAGTAATTTTATAGTTAAACTGTATAAAAAATTAGGTATGTATTTTGTATGACAGAAGCCGGTCTTTGTCATTGTAATGGTGGCACCCGTCCGAAAGATCGCCTTTCGATTTTTGTGGATGGCAATAATATGTTTTATGCTCAACAAAAAAATGGTTGGTTTTTTGACCCGCGCAAGGTGTTAAATTACTTCACCAACGACCCGAATATTATGTTAATTAATGCCTTTTGGTACACGGGTTTAAAAGATTCCCAAGATCAAAGAGGTTTTCGCGATGCTTTAATTAGTTTGGGTTATACGGTGAGAACAAAAATTTTGAAAGAATATTATGATGATAGTTCCGGTCGTTTTTCCCAGAAAGCTAATTTAGACATCGAAATTGTCGTCGATATGTTTAATACCGTCGATCAATACGATCGAGTGATTTTATTTAGCGGTGATGGCGATTTTGAACGAGCGATCGAACTATTGCGCTCTAAAAATACTCATATTACCGTAGTTTCTACGGAAGGGATGATCGCTAGGGAATTACGCAACGCTACCGATCGCTATATTGACCTGAATGATCTTCGCAAAGATATCGAAAAAAGTGATTATTAACTGGCCGTTGTGTCTTTAAACCGGCTATTTATCCCCTTTTTCTTTATTGCTAGTCCTCACCCCAATCCCTCTCCCAGAAGGGGATAGGTGAGGCAATTAACCATCTCTTGTTTATTTTTCCTTGAGTCGAAATAGTAAAAACTGATTGACCTGATTCGGATTAAAATTATCATCACTGACTAAAATCAAAGAGCGACTGCCATCAGCTAATCTTGGACCGAGGGTCATTCCTTCTAAATTATCTAAATCAATCCCCAAAGTCCCTAAATCTAGTAATAATTTTTTCCGCAAGGGTTGCACCTGTAAAGCTTCTAATTCCCCCGGTATCCGAGCAATTTTCGAGGTATCCGTGGCACTACCATTAACTACCTGAAATAGTTTCGCTCCAAAACCTTCTAAACCAAAAGTTCGCTCTAAACTGAGAAAATAACCCTCTTTTTCTAAAGCTAATAATTCCGTTAAACCGTAGTATCTCGCACCACTAGGTGGCTCATCTAACACATACAATTGTTCCGATACTAACACAGGCGCACCAATCGGATCAATCACATAATGAAGAAGTCGCACTCTGAGATTTTCTGCTCTTTTTCCCGTGGGACTATCTTGAATTAAAGCGTTTTCTGTGGCAGTAAACAAACGAAAAGGATCGTCTTTGAGAGTGCTGGTAATCCCTAAAGTTAAGGATTCAAACCCTAAATTATCCTCTATTCCTTTTTGATTGCTATCATCCGGTAAAAAGCGATTAGGAATTAACAAAGACTCCTTTAATTGTCCCTGCAAATCAAATTCAGCAATAAAAGGAGCAATTCCCTCTTTAACCGCACCTTCACTGGAAATAAACAAAGTTTGTCGGGGCGAAAAAGCGATACCTTCCGGGTCGATCGATCCCTTTTTAAACCTTTCTCCCTTGCCATCTTTTAGGAACGTGACCGCCTCTAAATTCACTTTTTCGATTTTTTCATCATTTATCTGCAAACTAGCCGTATAAAAGCGGGCCGGAGCTTTCTGAGAACGATCATCGCTGAGGAGATAAAAGCGGTTATTGGCACGATCATAAGTAATTGCCGATAATCCCCCCACCCTTGTCTCCTGATAATCCGCTTCTGGTAATTGATATTCTCCCAAAAACTCGACCGAGAGGGGTAGAAACATTCGTTGTTCTGCCAAAACTTGCGGGGAGACACCACAGGCCCCCAGACTAAAGGTTACAATCAAACTAGCAATTAAACCCAAAATTGGGAAACGCAAATTTTCGGCAGTCAGTCTCTTATAGAATCGATCAATCACAAAATATCATCCTCTACTACGCTCCTATCAATCTATTATGCTACGTTTTTCTCTCAGTTTATGGCTCTGTTTGATCGGTACTTCCCTTCCTCTCCTCGCACAAACAGAAACCCCTGCAGCCAATCCCCTCGAAACTCCCCTAAAAAGTCCTTTATTACCCGCAATCGATCGCCCTTTAACTCCCTTGGAGCGTCGTCAACTTTTATTATACATCGATCAACGCGATGCTGAAGCTCAGGCTAAATACGATGCGGGATTAAATGAGGAAGCTTTTCCTATCTGGTATGAAGTGATTAAATTAAATCGTTATTTAGGAGCCAAAGAAGAAGTAAAATCTTTGGGAAAAGTGGGGTTAGCAGCTTGGAATCGAGATCGAACCGAGGATGTTAAATTAATTACTGCTCGTTTAAAAGCTCTGCAACAAACCGCAGAAACTAACCAGACAATGGACGGGGAATTATTAGCATTACTAGGTACATCCTATCAACAGATCCGAGCTTTTAATGAGACGATAATTATCTATGATAAAATTCTAGCTAATGCCAGACAATCTGGTGATAATGTGGCAGTAGAAGCGACTCTAAATCAACTTGGTCAAATTCATTTATCCCGTTTTGATTATCAAAAAGCATCCCCAGTTTACGAGGAATTATTAGCACTAGCCAAAGCTCGTAATGACTCACTCAAGCAAGGAATTTATTTGCAAAGACTAGCAGAAATTTATCGAGAATCTCTGCAACCAGCTAACGCGGTAAAAATTAAAGAAGAAATAGCTGAAACCCAGATCAGAAATCAGCAAATACAGTTAATTCCCGCTCTAAAAATTCAAATTGGTTTAGATTACCAAGCTTTAAAAGATGCAAATAAAGCCAGCCAAAACTTTCAAGAAGCCTATTCTCTCGCTTTTGCTTTACAACAGTACGGCACCGCAGGAGAAGCTTTAAATAAGTTGGCCGAACTTTATAAAAGTTATCAACAGGTGGATTATGCTTTACAAATCTATCAAGAATTAATTAAAGTCCATGAATTGGGTTATAATTACTACGGTTTAATGAATACCTACGATCAAATCGGTCAAATTTATCTAGAGAGAAAAAATTATCCCCAAGCTTTACTCGCTTTCCAAAAAGGTGCGGAATTAGCCCAAGCTATCCGTTATCGTGAACAATATTTTCAAACCCAAATCACCCAAGTTAATCAAGCAATAAATAATCCTGAATAGTGACCTTAAGTCTTTAAATAGTGAACTAATGGACAGGGAAATGGGGAAATGGGGACTAAGAAATATCTTCCCCAACACCCTAAAACCCCCCGCAACGCGCACGCAGTGACCACCCTAAAACCCAAAACCCAACCCACCAATGGAAAATTCCTATTCTCAATTAACCGAAGACTTGCTGAAATTGCTGCAACATTTGCCCCACTTAAAAGATGGTAAATGGATTCAAAGATCTCTGGAAGCAATAGTCAGAATTGCCGAGGAGGAAATTGATCGCCTGAATTGGAAAATTTTAACCTACGCGATCGAAGATCTAGAAAAGGGATTTCAGGTATTGTAAAGTTTTATAAAAAATATATGCAAATGACTGCAAACAACTGCTAATATGGTTAGTACAAGTTTACATTGCAGTTCATATAAAACTATCAGATTATGCTAAGAAAAAAGGGATCAGTTATGACACTGCTTGGAGAATGTGGAATCGAGGGCAGTTACAAGGAGAACGTCTT
>NZ_JAJTDH010000107.1:0-9714 GCF_021300285.1 Microcystis sp. 49638_E5
GTGGGGTGTGGGGTGTGGGGTGTGGGGTGTGGGGAGCGGGGTGTGGGGTGTGGGGATAATAAATAAAAATAATCTCCTGACTCCTGACTCCTGACTTCTAACCCAATTTTGGACAAAGATAAGTAAAAATTATTTATTGACCGTAAAAACTTGAGAATATTTAAATTAACATTCCGCAATATTTATAAATCCTTAAGAATTAATTGAGAAAGATTATTATTTAACAACGATGTTGTGATGGTTACAGCGATTTGATAAAATTTCACAGTGGGCTGTTCTGTGCTTTTTTGGGCAGCAATGGTTAAAACCCTCGCCACACCTAGAAGGTGATCCTAATTAAAACGGGTAAATCAGTCAATTTCACCCACAACGATGATCTTTTTTTTATGTAGTTTTGTTGCAAAAAAAAAGTTTTTTTGACAAAAAGCACAAAGTATGATATGCAGCCAAGGTGTTTCTGGTTGGGAGTAATTATTGTAGAGGGGGGAGATGGGAGAATAAATAAAAGCAATCTCCTGACGACCGACGACCGACTACTGATAACTGACTCCTGATAACTGATAACTGATGAAAAGATTAGCTTGGTTCGATCGCTTAGTGTTAGCGACTATTTTGGCCTTAATTGCCGCGATATCGTCGATTTTGATACAAGGAAATCAAGTTCCTACCCGAGGGGAGAATTTTAGCTGGCAAGGGCGAAAAATCGGCGTTAGGGACAATTATTTTACTTTAAGTTTTAATCGACCGATTGACCGTTCCGACATAGAAACCGGCCTGGTGATCGCTCCTCCCTTGCCGGGTAAAATTAGCTGGTCTGGCGATCGCTTGACCTATACCTTGACGGAATTGCCCATCTACGGCAAGAAATATCAAGTAAAGTTACCTATTGCCCAAGGTGAGGACTTTATCGGCGAATTTTACAGCCACGATCGAGCTTTTGCCTATATTGGAGTCAACCAAGAGGAAAGAGGCCGTTTAATCGTCTGTAATATCATTCAGGGGGCAAATAACGTCACAGAACTGAAAAAAACCATCCTTACCCCTGCGGATCTGGTGGTCACGGATTTTCAAATGTATCCGAGGGGGGAGAGAATTTTATTTTCGGCCTTCGATCGCTCTGACTTAGGACGGGATACCCCGAAACAGCAACTTTATACAATTACCACGGGTTTAAATCATGACGAACATGGTCAAAATTTGCCCAGTGGTCGTATAGAAAGGTTTTTAGATGCGAAAACCTATCAAAATCTTCGCTTTAATCTCTCAGATAACGGCAAAACCCTAATCGTGCAGAGAATTAATCATGGGAATCCGGGGGATGCCAGTTTATGGGTAATCAGGGATGATGGACAATCGCGACCGTTAGGAATACAAGCGGATAATTTTTTACTATCTCCCGACGGTAAAAAAGCGGTTGTCAGTCAAACGGGAGGGGTAGCGGTGATTCCTTTGGATGTCCAAGCGGGAAAACCGCAATTTTTGCCCACCTACGAGAAAATACTCGCTTTTTCCCGGGATGGTCGCCAAAAACTGATGGTAAAATCGGAACCGGATAATCAGCGATCGCTATTTTTGCTCAACGATCAGGGAGAGTCAAGACTACTATTAAGAACAGCTAATCCGATTATTAGCTGTGAATTTGAACCGCGACAGGAAAAAACCCTTTACTGTCTGAAAAGCGATCTGGTTATGGGCAGCGATGGCAAGGTGAAAGAAGAACCATTTTTAGCGATTATTGAGCTAGAAACGGGTAAAATGATCCCCCTGCTGGCTTTACCTAATTATCGTGACGTGCAGATGAGTATGTCTCCCGATGGCGTGGCCTTATTATTTGATCAGTTAGTAACCATACCCTTTGGAGTCGGAAATGATCTAGTCACTGGGGAGGGATCGAGCATTGCCGATGGTCGTCTCTGGTTATTACCACTCCCGGATCAATTCAGTCCCAATAGCACCCCGAAAATTTTACCTCAAGAACTCAACGCCGGTTTTAAACCCCGTTGGCTGCCCTAATACGGCAGAATTAAGGAGTTAGGAGTCAGGAGACAGGAGAGAAATCGTTACCTAATCAGGTGACTCGGAGAATACTGACTCCCGAAAACGAAAACCTCATACCTCACCATTAAGATAAGTGCTATATGCTACTTCAGCGATTTGCTTTTTTATTGCGTCCTAGTGGCGATATCGAGATCGAGCGGGGGATTCGGACTTTATTGGCGCTCGCGGTACCGATTATTATCGGTGATATTTTAGATCAGTCAGAATTGGGGTTAATGGTCGGTTTAGCGGCTCAAACCTTGATTTTAGCCGATGTGGGGGGACTTTACTGCCTGAGAGCGAAAACCCTAGTCGCTACGACTATCGGGATGGCTCTAGCTTTGATTATCGGCACATTAGCCAGTACTTGGCTAGGATTGACCGTGGTGATAGTTTTTTGCGGGTTGTTTCTAGCGGGTTATTTGACAGTTTACGGGGAAAATGGGGCGTTAGCTGGGGTAGTAATTAGTTTATTGCTGCTTTTTGCTGTTTCTTTGCCATCGGGGGATATTATCGTCGCTTTACAACGGGCCGGAATTGCTGTGTTGGGAGGGGGATGGACAATTTTTTTGGCCCTGTTTATCTGGCCTTTTCGCCCTAATCAGCCTTTACGTCAGGTAACGGCGGAAAATTTTCATGGTATCGCCACCTATCTCCGCTCTTTGCCCTTACACTCTCGTTCTAATGCTGATGAGGAGCCATATTTTGATAAAATCCGGCAACTGTTGCTCCGTTCTAGGAAAACTGTCACCTTGACGCGTCGGGGACGTTGGGGAAAGAGTGAGCTGCGGGAATTGTTAATTGTCTTGATCGAAGATAGCGATCGCATTAATACCAGCTTAATCGCGCTGCGAGAATTGCTTCATCTTCATCCCTTGCCACAACTGACCACGGTGGGTATTTTATTAGAAGATATTCTCGTGCAAGTGGCGGAAATTAGCGAAGATATTGCCTGGTTAATTTTGGGTAGAAATAAACAACCGGATTGTGAGCGCTTGCAGCTATTACTCAAGGCGATCGAGCAACAAAAAAACCTGCAAGCTAAAGTTTTAGAAAATGCCCAAGATGATTATAGCAGTTATGTGGCAATTTCGCAATTAAATAATCGTTTAAAAAAATTATCTAAACAGCTAAAAATAGCCAGTGAAACAGCGCAACATTTGCGGCAAAGCGAGGAATTTTCAGATAAAAAAAATCCCTGGCAGCGGAACTTTGAAGGGATAGAAAAAGAGTACGGTCAAGAAAAAGCTTGGTGGGAACCATTAAAATCTAATTTTAATCTAGAATCGCCCCTATTTCGTCATGGTTTACGCTTGGGTTTGGGAAGTGCGCTAGGAGTTTTGATTTACAATAAGCTAGGAATTACCCATAGTTTTTGGATTGGTTTAACCTTAGTTATTGTGTTAAAACCAGATTTTAGCCTGACTTTTCAACGCTTTTTTAATCGGGTGTTTGGCACGATTTTAGGCTCGTTTTTTGTTTTGGCACTGTTGCCAGTTATAGATAATCCGATCTGGTTAGAAATTATTGGAGTAATTTCTATAGCGATCGCTTTATCTTTGGTGCGATTTCACTATAGTTTGGCCGTATTTTTTATCACAATTTTTGCTTTAATCATCAGTCGTCTGGATGCCAGCAATGACGGCATTAATTTAGAGTATATCAGAATAGTTTATACTTTAATCGGTAGTGCTTTAGCCTTTGTACTTTCCTTCGGTTTTTTAAGGTTTAATGAAGATGAACGTTTTTCCCTCGCTGCCATTAAAGCATTAGAAGCTAATCAAGTATTTTTTCAGTCAGTTATGGCAGTTTATTTAGGAGAATCATCCTATCAAACTGTAATTTTATCTTCCCATCGCAATAAAGCTCGACGAGCAAATACAACTATGCAAACAGCCCTACAAAGATTAATTGACGATCCTAGCACACCCTTTCCACAAATGGAACCGGCAATCACTTTAAGTAATTATATTCCTCGTTTTGGTCGCGGGGTGACAGTTTTATTGACGGAATTGGAACAATATCGCGGTAGTCCTCCCCATCCTAATCTAAGTCTGTTCACGCAAGAAATAACCCAAGCTTTGACGCAATTAACCGAAGCTTTGCAAGCAAATAATCCTCCTCTTCCCTTACCTCCCCTCGAAGATACTTTAGAAAACATCCTCGATCATTTGCAAGAATTGCGAGAGGAAAGGTTAGTAGAAATTGGCCATCAGAAAGAGGGAACTAATCTCCAGAAATATTTAGGGGATTATAATATTGTCACCACGGAACTTGTGGAATTATCCAGTCGTGTTGGGGTAATGAACACAGCAATTGATCGTTTTATTAGAAGTTAAAATTTAGTTATTATAACCAGGGTGTATCTGATTTTTGTAAATCTACTGAGTTGGGTATTTTTAAAGGGAAACTGTCTTCTAAAATTGGTCATTACTTCCGATTTTATCACTCAATCCAAGCCTTTGGGGGGTTCTACCCCCCAAACCCCCCGTTGGGGACGCAAGCGCCGTCCCCAAACCCCTCGCGCATTAGCTTTTCGGTGAGATGCTTACACGCGATTGTTCATATTTTTGTACCAATTTAAGATTCACTGATAATTGCTGGTTGTCGGTATTTCTGCAAAGGTGAGATGCAGCCATTTAGCAGTCAGGAGGAAAATCGATTAACTTCGATAATTTCCGTATATTCAAAATTATTAGGACTGCGTTTCACCAGAGAATAATTAACACCATGAAGATTAATTAAATCCTCTTGACAATCTGCTTTCGGAGAATTATAAACTAACACATATTCTCTACCAATATAGGGAGAAATCTCGGTTTCTACTTCTCCTCTCCATTGAGTTTTTGTCACTAAAACAATTAACTGATTGGCTAATTGAGGAATAGCGATCGCAACTTGCCGACGATAGATATGATCAAGACTACCAAAAGGGGAATCCATCACCAGAGGAAAAGTGCTGCTATCAATTCCCATCAAAGTATTTTTCTGACTCCATTCTCGCACTCGATCGATAATTCCCCCGATAAAAGATAAACTAAGAATCTGATTTTCTCCAGTAGAAGCTGCCACGGGAATAGCGAATCCTGTCGTATTTTCTAATAATCTTACCTCGTAATCGGGACTAATACGGGGAATATAGGGAGTAAAAGAAATTGAGCTAAAGATTTCCTGTACCCGTTTTTCTAAGGACAAACGAAACTGATTTTCTAATCTCTGTCTTACCTCACTAATGCGATTAATTGCCTCTTGAGTCGCTAAAATACGTCGTTGTCCTAAATTATATTTTTCCTCTTTTTGTTGCTGTTTCTGTACCTGTTTTTGCAGGGATTCTAACTCTTTTTCATAGATATCTAGTTGATTTTTATTGCTGCCCTGTTCCAAGCGTAAATCTTTTAGGGAATCCTCGATCGCATCTAAGCGAGATTGCAGATTTTTAATATCTTCATCGGGATAATGGCGAAATTTATCCCGCACTTCATCTAATTCTGATTCTACCAAAGATAATTCTAAGCGCCACTGGTGAATATTAGCTTGATAATTATCCACTTCTTGCCAAAAATCTAAGACCCGTTTATCCATTTCTTTGACTGTGGAAGATAAGCGAATGGCCGCTTCTTCCACATCGGCCATTCCTGCTTTGTTCATCCAGTCTTGTACCTCTAAATAAGCTTGGCTATTTTCCTGTAATTCCTGGCCACAAATACATTTTTTCCGCTCTAATAATTGTTGGACAAATTGCTGTTTAATACCACTGGGTAATTCCCCTTGTTGTCGTAGGCGATCGATTAATTGCTGAAAATTTTGATTAATTCCTTTTAAAAAGACTTGATAAGCTTGCTGGGAAATTAATTTCTTTAACTTATCCTTAGTTCTGACTAAATCTTGCCGCAGATTTCTTTCCTGTTGTTCTAATTTTTCTTTTAACTGTTTTAATTCCTCGGCACCACTTAACTCTAATAAGCGATTAGTCACGGCTTTTTTTAATTCTTCCTGCTGGGATAACTGGTTAATAATATCCTGCTGACGCTGTTTTAATTTCTCGAAATCCTGCTCAATTTTACTTTCCTGTTTCAATAACTTTTTTAAATCCGATTCACCTAAATCTTTAAGATCATCTTGTAAAGATTTTTTGGCTTTTTTTAAATGCTCGATCGCTCTGTCTAATACTTTAACTCCCAATAATTCTTTTGTATCCTCGGCGATTTTACCTTGGCTACTACTGCGGAATTGATGATCGATATATTCTCCATCAAAAAAGAAATAACGGTGTAAACTTTCGGGTAAAATTTGATTAATAATATCCTCTGGTGGTTGATTGGGTGTGTACCAATTGCCATCATCACCAGCGTAGAGCATATACAAACTATTTGAACCGTATTTAATTTTACTATTTACATCTTGGTAGGCGAAAAATTTTCGTTTTACCTGATAGCGTTTATTTTCATGTTCAAAGTTTACTTCTGCCGAACATTCTATGGAAGTTCCCGTGGTTACTTCGGTAATTGACCGTTTATTAACTAATAACTCTGGTTCGGCAAAAGCTGCTGTAAATTTTTCATACAGTACCCAAGTACAAGCATTTAAAATTGTTGTTTTTCCCGCCCCATTATTGCCATAAATTACTGTTGTATTGCGAGAACTTGCTGCTAAATGTATCTCAGGAGTCTTACCATAAAATTGTCGAAAATTACATAACTTTATTGATAGTAGTTTCATAGTTAGAGTGAGGGGATGATGGGGAAGTGGGAATTATGAATTATAAATTATGAAGTGGGGAGAAGGGAGAGGGGAGAATAAATAAAACCAATCTCCTAACTACTGACTCCTAACTCCTGTCTCCTGACTCCTGACTCCTGATAGCTAAAAGCTAATTATTGGATTACTTCTTTAATAATTGTTAAAACATCATCATTGATATTGCGAGGATTGCGCTGGTATAACTTATCTCTTTCCAATTTTAAAACTCGATCGATGATTTTTCGCACATCTTCGGGAGCGTTTAAAATCGGTTCTTGGATATTTTGGAGATTATTATCAGAATTAGTCATAAGGCAGATTTTTTAATATTTACAGATGCTGCATTGCAAACAAAATCCTTGCCGGGGTACGTTAATCTATTACTAACGCACCCTCAGCCTAGATTGTTTCCCTAGACGAAACTTAAATAGGGTAACTTTTGGGCGGTAGATTGAATCAGATCGAGATTTTGTAAAAGCTGTCCGCAGGTATCCCAACCCCCTTCTATTAACATCTGTCGGGAACCTTCATTCATAGACACGGTAGCGACAAAATCCCCCCATTCCACTGTCATGGTTGTCAAGGAAAGATCGACGGGAATTTCGGGATTAGCTGCAATTAAATCCTGTAAATGGGTGATGGTTTTAGCCTCGGCAGTGACACAGGGAACCCCATTAGCGATACAATTGCCAAAAAATATTTCGGCGAAACTTTCCCCGATAATTGCTTGAATTCCCCAACGTAAAATCGCTTGCGGTGCGTGTTCCCGAGAAGAGCCACAACCAAAATTACCATTGACTACCAGAATTTTTGCTCCTTGGTACTGGGGTAGATCGAAAGGATGACTCCCCTGTAAAGCCGCTCGATCATCAGCGAACACTTGTTCGCCTAAACCTTCAAAGGTGATACAACGCAAAAAACGAGCCGGAATAATGCGATCGGTGTCAATATCGTTGCCTCGCAAGGGTAAAGCTCGTCCGGAGATGGTTTTAACTTGACTCATGATCTTTTTCTAAGTTTTACTAGCAGTGATAAAAAAGGTGGTTGCATCTTGCCATACCCCCTGATCGGTGGCATTTTTCTCGATTTCTCGGCGATAATTGTTCACTAGAGTCGCAATTTCGCCAGCCGATAGGCGGTCAAAAGGGTTATGCTGAGGATAAAAATACTGCCCATACCAGAAGTTTTTGGCGGTTTCTAGGGGCAAATATCGACCTAGTTGTTCGACATTGACCGATATATTGGTAAATCCCGCATTTTCCAGCAATTGATGGCATTTTTCCGGGGTGGCGATGGGAGTATGCAGATTAGGCAACTCAAAACCAGATGTTTCGCGACAAACACCACTGATCAAGGGTAGGAAGTGGGATTCTAAATTATTACAGGAAAAAGCGACCGAACCGCCTTTTTTTAACCATTGATACCATTTTGCCAGCACTTGTGGGATATCGGGGAAAAGTGCAATCGCCAGAGAACAGGTAATCAGATCGAAACTAGACTCGGCAAAGTCAATGGCAGCTATATCGGCGTTAATTAGGTCAATATTCTCGATATTTAATGCTTCTAGCTTTTTTTCGGCTCTGGCAATCATTTCTGGCGTGAAATCAACCCCGATGACACTTTTTACTTTTGGGGCAATTGCTACCGCTATAAATCCCGTTCCCGTTGCCACGTCTAGCACAGATTGGCTTTTTTGTAAATAGAGATAATTTACTAATTTAAGGGCGCGAGCTTGTGTAAAATCGTTATCGTAATCGTGACGAAGGGCATAAAAATCAATTACTTGACGCTGATAATCGTTGCTCATCTTCTCTATTGCCCAATTATCGACAAAGACTGACCCAATTGACTTAAATTAAGAGCATGGCCCCCGGTAACTAGATAAACCGCGTCTGCTATTGTGCCAATTCTACGACAGAGATCGCCTAAACGATCGCGAAACAGACGACCGAGGGGATAAGCGGGAACCACACCCCAACCGGTTTCTTCCGCCACCAGAATAACATCAACCGCCGCATTTTTGAGGGAATACAAGAATCGATCGCTAATTTCTAACCATTCGGCTGCCGACATTTCTAAACAATTGGCTACCCAAGTACCGAGGGAATCGATCAATAAACAGTGAGTAAATGGGCTATTATCAATAGTTTCGCTCAATTGTCGGGGAATTTCTTGGGTTTGCCATTGGGGGGAACGTCGCTGCCGGTGTCTTTCAATGCGATCGCACCATTCTTGATCTTTTTCATCCACCGAGGAGGTGGCGATATAAATAACGGGTTTTTGGCTGATTTTGGCTAAATATTCGGCCCATTCACTTTTCCCAGAACGGGCAGCCCCTGTAACTAGGATAATTTTTTCATGCACGATCGAGATTTTGGCAAATAACTAAAGTATATAGGGTCTGCTGAAAAAGTTTGTTGGTGGGGGCAGGGTGTGGGGTGTGGGGTGTAGGGTTTTACCGATTTTGAGGTAGTCAGTTACCTAATTTTCAGGGAAAAAGTACCTGAATTTTACCCCCGATCCCTCCAATGGTCCCAGAGGAATAGAACCGGGGTTTTCCAACCGATGACGGGTATTCATAGGAACGTATGTAGATTCTTTTTGTTTGAGGAGAGTTTCTTTTTCATCACAGATTACCCGCGCTGTACCGGAGACGACAATCCAGTGTTCACTGCGATGGTAGTGCATTTGGGTACTCATGTGATGGCCGGGTTTAATGACAATGCGATTGATGCGATACCGGGGACCTTCCTCCAATACCGTCACCGTTCCCCAGGGGGGAGTCCGCGTCATTTCTATGTCTTGGGGAGAAGGGGAGGGAGCATTAATTAAGTCATCCATGGCGGTGGTCTCCAAACTTGATTAATATTTTAGTGGACAATCTCTGGTTTGCAGCTATTAGCTAAAGGTGTGTGGGGTGTGGGGTGTGGGGTGTGG
>NZ_JAJTDH010000027.1:0-40378 GCF_021300285.1 Microcystis sp. 49638_E5
TAAACACTGAATTAATAAAATAATTTGTTGTAGATGTAGGTTACTTTCCAAAGGGGGTTCATCACTCCAAAATTCGCCTTCTGGGAAGATTATCTCAGGGTTTACATGAGACTCCACTAGGGGTAAGCTTTGAGCGATAGTCATGGTTTGTCCAACAGAGATAGGTTGATAATTAATTAGACGGTATTTGTCATCATCTCTAGACTACCCCGAAAACCAGAGACTTTTGACCTCACCTAACCCGCACCGCTGCCCAATAAAAATAAACTTAACAGGGTGCCACCATTCCAGAGACTATGAACCAACATCGAGGATAATAAATTTTTCGAGCGGGTGTAAACAAAGCCAAGAACACAACCTAGGACGGTTAAAGGCAGCACTTCTGACAAATTTTGGTGAGCAAGGGCGAAAATCAAACTACTAAGGGTAATCGCACCCCAGACGGGTAGATAACGAGTCAAAGAAGCTAGTAAAAAGCCGCGAAAGACAATTTCCTCGAAAAAAGGAGCGGCAAGGGAAGCAGTAAAGCCAAAACAGAGCAAAGCGAAGGTATTCTGGGATTCTAGGGCTAAAGTCAGCAGCGGGTTACTACCCCCTTGTCCTTGCCAAATTAGTTGATTGAGCAAAGAAACGATAATAACCAGGGGTAAAGCGACAAAATAGCCGGCTAATCCCCAGAGAAACCAAGGACTAAAGAGTTTAAAACGAAACCAATCGGGAGGTAAAGGGCGAAAAGGCTTGATTGCTAGGTATAAAACCGATAAACTGCTCAATGTTAAGGCTAAATAACTAACTACAACGTATATTGCTTTAGCTTCTAGGTTAAATTGTTCGGGATTGAGACTCAAGAAACTCGATAAAATCCCGAAAATTACCGGTAAAACAATTTGTCCGACGAAAAAGAAACCGATAATTATTCCCCACCAGAGGGTTTCTCCTCCCCACTTAGTTTGCCAAGCGAGACTATCATCTAAAAAGAGCAGCGCTCGCTGTTGGCGGAGCAGCCACTGCACTAATAAAAAGACCAACAGCACAACACCGATTAAACCGCCGATAAGAGGCAAAAAAGCCAATAAAATTAGTTTAATTAAGGCATTAGCCGCCACTTCACTCTGTTCTTCCTCTAAAGCGAGTAAATCCTCTTGACGATTTTCGAGACTATATAATTTTTCCAGAATGGTATAACGAAACCATCCTTGAAAATTGCGCTCGATTCTCGCTTCAGCATCGGCAGCAATTTCGGGGGGTTCACTGTACAATCCCTCTAACAGCAGCGCATTTTGTAAAATAGCAGGTTTATAGTTCTCAAATTCTGATTTTTCCTTGATGTCTTGCCAGATTTTCCGTGCCGAATCCAAGTCACCTTGACTAGCTTGAATGAGACTTAATTTCAATTCTAAATCTTTTAAGGAGTTGATGTCGCGCTCAAGGGATTTTTTTTGTTCGGGATTAACTGCTGATTTTTCTAGTTCGGTGATTGTTTTTTTGGCACTTTTCTGGGCTGATAAATACTGTTCCTCGGCGGTGCTGTAGGGGTCTTGACCAATCAGGGAAGTTTGAATTAATTTAAGATTAGCAAATTCTTCACTATTAGGATCAGCATCGGTGCTGAGAGTCGTGGCTTGTAGATTGAGATTGGTTTGATATAGTTGAATATTCGATTGGATTTGGGGCTGATTAACACTAGAAATTAAAGCTGTAACCACTGGAGTTAACGCAATAATTGTTAATACAAAAGCGATCGCTTGTTTGAGACTTTGCCAGGAGAGTTTTTTTGAGAAATTATCGAACATGAAAATAGTTAAGTGGGAGTTAGGGGTTAGGTGTTGGGGTTTTAGGGTGTTAGGGTTTTAGTTGAAATTCCCCTATTCCCTATAGGTAGGTATTAAAAATTGTCAGATACCCCCCTTATCAAGGGGGGATTAAGGGGGTATCTATCTTCAATTTAATTATAACTACTTACCCTAATTATTAACTAACTACTTGAGAAAAAAGCTTTTCGTATTGATCCAAAGTCTTTTCAAAGGCATAATTTTCCTCCGCGTATTGTCGTCCCTTTTCTCCTAGTATAGTTGCTAAATCTGGGTTTTTGTATAGCTTTAAAATAGCCGTAGCTAATGCCTCTGGATCTTCAGGAGTAACCACCAAACCACCACCACTGCGCTCGATCGCCCTAGCGGCGGTTCCATCGGCGGGAACAGAAGCAATAATAGCACGGCCACTAGCTAATAATACCTGAATTTTGGACGGCATATTAAAGGAAATAACGTTATGTTTTTGCATCACCATACCCACATCGGCGGCTGCCAACATTTCTGGTAATTTTTCCCGGGGTTGAAAGGGTAATAAAAGCACATTACTGGCCCCCTGTTGTTGGCGATACTTTTCTAGGCGCTCAAGGGCCTCTTTTTTACCAACAATTACCACTTGAATCTCAGGGATGTCAACTAAGTGAACTGCAGCATCAATCAGGGTTTCTAAGGGTTGGGTTAGGGCAATATTGCCAGAATATAAAACAACAAACTTGCCCTCAAGATGATTTTCTTGGCGGAAATAATTATGGTTTTTCGGCAGAGGTTTAATAAAGCTTACATCTACCCAATTAGGAATTTCAATAATTTTCTCACTCGGCACATTTTTAGTGAGGAGATTTTTGGTAAAACCATCGGCAATAACTGAGATTTTGCTGGCAGTTTTGTAGGCAAATTTTTCTAGACTACTAAAAACTTTAATCATTTTCTGATTAGTTAATAATCCCACATGAACTGCCGCATCGGGCAGAATATCCTGTAAATTTAGAATAATCGGTACCCCATATAATTTACTCAATAAAGCGGCGGGAACGCAAACGGGTAATCCGGGGACAGTTAAGAAAATTAGATCCGGTTTTTCACCCTTGAGAGCCTGAAAGAAACTCAAAAAAACAAAGCTCAATTCAAAGAAAATTCGATTTTTTAAACTTCTTTGGGGACGGGCCCAAACGTAGGAACGTTGAATTTTAACACCATTTCGTTCTTCTTCTAGATAGATTTTTCCTCGGTATTCGGGATCGATTTCACTATTAGGATACCAAGGAAAAGCCGTCAAAACCCTGACTTGATGACCTCTTTTAACCAATCCTTCCGCTAATTCTGTCATCAGGGGAGCGATGCCGATCGGTTCGGGATAATAGTTATAAGAATAGAGCAAAATTCGCATAGGGATGGCAATTTGGTTGGGCGATTCAGTTTCATGATTTTATCAATAGTTACTGTTTTTTTGACAAATCGGATTCGCCTTTGTCAGGGATTACCCTAGAAAGAGGTGAGGATTCGGTCAGAGATGCGGAAAAAAAGGGAAATTGGCTAATAAATTAATCCTCAAAACCCCTAACTATTCTCCCTTACCCCTGCCTCAATACTGACCCTTATTTTTCGCGTACCCGGTGGCCGATATCGCGACGATAATAGATGCCCTCAAAGTGTATCCTTTTCACCGATTGATAGACAAGTTCGATCGCCTGATTAAAATTAGACCCCATAGCAGTGACACCCAAAACGCGGCCGCCATCGGTGAAGATATCGCCGTGTTTTAAAACCGTGCCGGCGTGGAAAACGATCGCTCCCTCGGTTTCAGCGGCCTTAATTCCAGTGATTAACCGGCCTTTTTCGTAGTGGTCGGGATAACCGGCAGAGGCAGCCACCACACAAACAGCACTACCGGAGCGCCATTGTAAAGAGGGGAAGTCAGTTAATTTTTGTTGAGCGCAAGCCAGCAGTAGGGGTGCGAGGGGAGTTTCCAGTAGGGGTAAAACCGCTTGGGTTTCGGGATCGCCAAAACGACAGTTAAATTCGAGAACTTTTGCCTCTCCGGCGGGGGAAATCATTAAACCCGCATAGAGGACTCCCCGATAGTCAATGCCGCGTTTTTGCAGGGTGGCGACGATGGGGGCGAGGATGTCTCGGTCCACCGCTTCGATAATGGCGGCGGTGGCTATGGGTGCGGGGGCATAAACTCCCATACCGCCGGTATTTTTGCCGGTATCGCCTTCACCGATGCGCTTGTGATCTTGGGCGGGTAGCAGGGAACGAAAGCTGATCCCATCGGTGAGGGTGAGGATGGACACTTCTTCCCCCTCTAGGAATTCTTCCACCACGACTTTAGTAAAGCCACTGGTAAAAAGATCATCGATCGCTTCTAGGGCTGTATCTACGGTTTCGGCGACAATTACCCCTTTTCCTGCGGCTAATCCGTCGGCTTTCACCACGATGGGCGCTCCTTGCTCTCGGATATAAGTTTTTGCTAATTCTGCATCGGTAAAGGTTTCCGAGGCGGCGGTGATCACTCCGGCTTCGCTCATTAATTCTTTGGCCCAGGATTTGCTCGATTCAATTAAGGCCCCGGTTTGTGTGGGACCAAAAACGCCAATTTCTTGGGACAGAAGATGATCGGTAATGCCGAGGGAGAGGGGATATTCTGGGCCAACAACCACCAAATCGACGCTATTTTCCTGGGCAAAACGGCTAATTTCAGCAAAATCCTCCATTGCTAGGGGGATATTTTCACATTGAGGTAAAATTGCCGTTCCCCCATTACCCGGAATACAGAACACTTGTTCAACTTCGGGTGATTGCAGCAGTTTCCAAGCCAGGGCGTGTTCTCGACCACCACTGCCGATAACGATAATTTTCACGGATAAACGCAGCCTAAATGACGATGGTTTAATTATCCCCTAGCTCCGGGGTGTCATTGCCTAGAAGTTGAGATTACTTAACTTTTTAATCCTCGCTCCCCACCTGTTGAGCAAAACCCTTGCTCTAGTCCTACGGAGGTGATTAGATAAGGGATTTGCGTAGGAATAATATCCCAGCCAGAAAATCGCTCTGTAGAAGAACCAGACCAGCCAGATGGCACATTATCAAAGCGCAAGTCCCTAACACCTCGAAGGCTCTCCCCCTACTTAGGGTGATCAGCAAACCTGAGCGATCGGAGGGCGCAAGCATTGCGCCCCTACAGTAACGGATTTTGTCCACAATGTAGGGGCGAACTGCGTTCGCCCAAAAGGTACATTATCAAAGCGCAAGTCCCTAACTGCTGTAAAGGAGTCAATTGTGATTAGATAGTAGATGCGCCCTTCTTAGGCTGTCCCTATTTTGGGTCATTCTACGCCATCGAGTTGGCTCTCTCGGACATTGGCTGAAAAATATTCACTATCTCACATTATGGGCGCAAGCAGTTCGATAAACTTACTGACCACGTTGCCTCCTTACATTGCACCCGGTGCGATTGAGAGGGCCAAGAAACATCGATTTTATCTGCTCTAAGTCCCCGTTAAACATCAATCTATCTTTTAGATTATTCGGAATTTACTCCTAAGTATTTTTATTGTCTATGCCCTGTCATTTATCCCTCAATCAACTAGCTCAATTATTATCCTTACAAAATAAGGGTGACATAAGTTTTAGTCCCGATAGTTTAGTCTCTGGCATTAATACTGATAGCCGTAGTATTGAGCCTGGACAAGCATTTTTAGCCTTAAAAGGTGATAATTTTAATGGTCATGATTTTATCGATATGGCTATCAAAAGAGGAGCGGCGACCTTGATTGTCGATCAGCCAGTTTCGGTAAATTCCTCTAGTAATATTCCCGTATTCCTAGTCCATAATACCCTAGAAACCTATCAGCAATTAGGCCATTGGTGGCGGAATCAATTTACTATACCCGTGATTGCTATTACAGGATCGGTGGGGAAAACCACCACTAAAGAATTAATCGCCTCCCTATTAGCAACCCGGGGAAAGGTACACAAAACCCTGGCTAATTATAACAATGAGATCGGAGTGCCGAAAACTCTCCTCGAACTGGATGAAACTCACGATAGTGCCGTAATCGAGATGGGAATGCGGGGACGAGGAGAAATTGCCCTGCTCGCTCAAATCACCCAACCGACCATCGCAGTGATTACTAATGTGGGAACCGCTCACATCGGTCGTTTAGGGTCGCAAGCGGCGATCGCAGAGGCGAAATGCGAGTTATTGGCCGAGTCTCCTTCTGGTAGTATAGCTGTTCTTAACTACGATCACCCTTTACTTACTGAAACAGCTAAACGGGTATGGCAGGGGGAAACAATTACCTATGGCTTCTCTGGCGGCGATATAGTCGGAGAATTACTGGATTTAACTACTTTACGAGTCAATGGACTAGATTTTAACTTACCTTTATCCGGTCGTCATCATGCTTTAAATTTTATGGCAGCCTTGGCTGTAGCGAAAATTTTAGGCATCGATTGGACTTCTTTGCAAGAGGGAATTAAGGTTAATTTACCCAGTGGTCGGGCCAAACGTTACCAAATAGAGCCGGATATCCTACTCCTCGATGAAACCTATAACGCAGGTCTAGAATCAATGTTAGCGGCCTTGGATTTACTGAAAGCTACCCCCGGTCAGCGTCATATTGCTGTTTTAGGCACGATGAAGGAGTTAGGGTCTTTTTCGGAGCAATTACATCGCCAAGTGGGTGAGAGGGTGCAAAAACTAGGCATAGATCGCTTGTTTGTCTTGGTGGACGACCCAGAAGCTAAGTTTATTGCTGAGGCGGCTACTGGGGTCGCTTGCGAATGTTTTCAAACTCACGCAGATTTAATTAATCGTTTAAAGGAAGTGATCGATTCAGGCGATCGCATTTTATGCAAGGCTTCCCATTCCGTCGGTTTAAATCGGGTGGTGGAGGAGTTAATCAGTGATATTGGGAGTTAGGGAAGAGATGTTAGAGAATAGAGCATTTTTTAGCAAGAATAGCCGATTAAAAACAGTTTTTTCGGGTATTTTAACGCTAATTTTCTTTTTTTCGGCCGCTCAAGTCTCTTTTGCTCAAGAATCGAGACGACTGGAGACTTATCTCCCAGATCTCAGTGGTTTAGCTTGGGTAGAAGCGGATATTTTTCTAGGGGTTCACGATGCCAAAAATAAGGGCAAAAAAAGTGATCCATCTCAACCAAGACTGAGTCTTTTACAGCTACCTACGCAGGAAAAACCCCTATTATGGCAGGTTTTAAGGGTAGATTGGCCAAATCCAGAGGGATTGAGTAACGATCTCGAAAGTATTACTCATATTCCTCAAACTAATTTATTTTTGTTGGCTGAAAGTGGCGAGAAAAAACCTTTTCAAAGACTGTTTTTAGCAGCATACAACCAGCAACAAGTCAAGATAGTTGAGCAAATAAATTGGCCGATCGCGGTGGAAAATGTAGAGGCGATCGCTGTTAGTCGGCAAGGCGATCGTTATCTATTTATCTACGCAGAACGGGCCGATAGTCAAGAGAGTACAAAGATTCGCTGGACGGATATCTCGTTCAATCCCTTAAAATTCGGGGAATTTCGGTCGGTAACTTTTCGGAGTCCTTTTGGTAGTGGTAAAAATATTCGCCTCATCTCCGATTTAGCCGTAGATAAGCAAGGTAATATCTACATAGCTTCCGCTGACGATCCAGATAGTGCGGGAGTGTTTAGAAGTGCTGTTTACCGTATCGGTCAAGTTACAGCCGATAATAGCCTAATTATTGCCCCTAATCCCCAAAAAATTGCAGAAATCGACGGTGCTAAAGTGGAAGCGCTGACTACTAGAGAATCTCCTAGAGGTGAAGTAGAAGTCTTTATCGGTACAGATGACGAGAATTATGGCGGTTTTCTGCGACCTCTGCTCTTAGATAATTAGCTATCGGTCGTCAGTATTCTCCGAGTAAGGAGTCGGTCGTCAGGAGATTATTTTTATTTATTCTTCCCACTTCATAATTCATAATTCATAATTCATACTTTGTGCTTTTTGTCAAAAAAACTTTTTTTTTGCAATAAAACTACACAAAAAAAAGATCATCGTTGTGGGTGAAATTGACTCATTTACCTGTCTTGATTAGGATCACCTTCTAGGTGTGGCAAGGGTTTCAACCGTTGCTGCCCAAAAAAGCACAGAAAGACCCATTATGAAATTCAGTAAAATCGCTGTAACTAGCATAACATCGTTGTTAAATAAAAATCTTTCTCAATTAATTCTTAAGAATTTGTAAATATTGCGGAATGTTAATTTAAATATTCTCAAGTTTTTGGATTCAATCAATAATTTTTGCTTATCTTTGTCCAACATTGGGTTAGGAGTCAGTATTCAGGAGCTAGGGTTGTCCACTCCCCACTACCCCACTACCCCACTTCATAATTCATAATTCATAATTCATAATTCCCACTCCCCCCAACCCCTATTTTCCGTCTAAACTTTTGTATAGGGATAGTCTGGGAAAGTATGGATAACTCTTAGACTAATTAATTCGGGACTCACATCACAATATAGACTATGGCTTACTATTGGTTTAAAGCATTTCACCTGATTGGGGTAGTTGTTTGGTTTGCGGGACTATTTTATTTAGTACGTTTGTTTGTCTATCATGCGGAGGCAGCAACACAAACCGAACCCGCACAAGCTATTCTGAAAGCGCAATACGAGATCATGGAGAAGCGACTCTACAATATCATTACCACACCTGGGATGATTGTCACCGTGGCCATGGCGATCGGTTTAATCTCCACAGAACCAGAAATTTTAAAATCGGGATGGTTACATATTAAATTATCCTTTGTGGCTCTTTTACTGCTCTATCATTTCTACTGTGGTCGCATCATGAAGAAGCTAGAAAAAGGGGAATGTAATTGGACGGGACAGCAATTTCGGGCCTTAAATGAAGCACCAACCCTGTTATTGGTAGTTATTGTCCTTTTGGCAGTATTTAAGAATCAATTACCCCTCGATTTGACCACTTGGTTAATTGTAGCTTTAGTGGTATTAATGGCAGTGACAATCCAACTTTATGCTAAAAAACGTCGCCAAGATCAAGAAAAACTTCGGCAAAATACTCTCCAAAAAGAAGAAGTAGCGACCATGTAAATTATCCTAATCATTCCCTAGGTTTCTAGGATAACAGTTAAGAGTGGTTTGATAGCTGTGGGATGGTCTTTTTAGTCCATCCCAATTATATAGGGAGCAACCTTTAGCTTTTAGATTTTTGGCTTTTTGCTACTTTTGAGCTTATACAAAAACTATTTATAATACTGTGATGAACTGCCAAGCTATGGATTGTTTATCGCTGCTCCTGACTCCCTTCTCCTGTCTCCTGTCTCCTGTGTCCTAACCCTAACAACAATTTTTGATTTTTACAAGAGGTCCTATGAATAGTTGCTGGATAGATTGGGAAAAAATAACTAGAGATTTTCTGAGTTCTCGCAAGCTCAAGCAAGTGGCTGAATTGCGAGGATTCTATCGAGTTAATCCCTCTGGTATTCCTAGAATTCCCCCCGATTTGGAATTGAGAGACTACCAAAATACAGCGATTATCAGTTGGTTTCGTAATCGGGGACGAGGAACTTTAAAAATGGCCACCGGCAGCGGTAAAACTATTACTGCTTTAGCTATTGCCATGGAACTTTACCAAGCGATAGAACTGCAAGTATTATTAGTAATTTGCCCCTATCGTCACCTAGTCAATCAATGGCAACGAGAAGCGGAAAAATTTAATCTTAAACCGATTTTAGCCTACGAAAGTGTCCATACATGGCAAAGTCAACTAGCCACAGAATTATATAATGTGCAAGCGGGTAATCAAAAATTTGTCACTATTTTAACTACTAACTCAACTTTTATTAGCGAGGGTTTTCAATCACAAATAAAATTTTTTCCCGATAAAACTTTAATCGTTGGTGATGAAGCACATAATTTAGGTTCCCCCCGATTAGAGGAATTATTACCCCGTTCTTTAGGTCTAAGATTGGCTTTATCCGCCACTCCTGAAAGATATTTTGATGAGGAAGGAACTGACGCTATTCTTGAATATTTTGGACAAATTCTACAACCAGAATTTACCCTAGCTGATGCTATTAGTAAAGGAGCTTTAGTTAATTATTTTTATTATCCAGTCTTGGTTGAATTAACCGATGCTGAGGCTTTATTATACGCAAAATTAACCCAAAGAATTGGCTGGACTTTGCAGAAAAATAGTAATTTAAACGGTAATGAAAATTTAACAGCATTGCTAATGCAAAGATCGCGATTAATTGGTTCAGCAAGTAATAAATTACAGGCTTTACAACAACTGATGCAAGAGCGTTTAGACACGGATCATACTTTATTTTATTGTGGGGATGGTTATGTAGAAAATTATACTGCTAATTATCGTCGTCAGGTAGAGGCAGTTACTCATTTATTGGGCAATCAATTAGGTTATCGAGTTGCTACCTACACCGCAGAAACTTCCCTAGAAGAACGAGAAAAAATTCGCCAACAATTTGAGGAGGGTTATCTACAAGGATTAGTGGCAATTAGATGTTTAGATGAAGGAGTAGATCTGCCATCAATTCAAAACGCAGTCATTCTGGCTAGTAGTGGTAATCCTCGACAATTTATTCAGCGTCGCGGGCGAATATTGCGCCCCCATCCCGATAAAAAACAGGCCACTTTATTTGATATGATCGTTATGCCACCGACCTTAGATCGAGAAACCTGGGAAGTAGAAAGGAATTTATTACGCAAGGAATTAAAACGCTTTCTAGAGTTTGCTCAATTAGCCATTAATGCTGAAGAAGCTGAGACTAAATTAGGGGAGATTCAAGATAGATATTGTCTTTTGTCTAATTAAAAGTTAAAAATTCATATTTTTGAAGCTTTTATGCTAGAATAGAAGTTAGTCAAAAATTGATCGCCGAGAAAAATCAACCCAACCGAATAGCGATCGATAAAGTTGTATAATTTTCTTTCCTCTACTTCTAAACTTCTATGCCTCCCCGTCAACAACCCCGCCGCATTGCTCGAGAACTTGCCCTTTTGAGTTTAAGTCAGATTAAAGGTAATCCTGAAAACCTGGAACAGCAAACTTTAAACGATTTAATTTTAGTCGCAGTTAGAACCTTAACCGTCGAAATTCAAGAAACCTTAGAAACTGCCGCTGCTGAAATTAGTCGTGGTAATGAAAGGATTCTCGCTAGTGATACTAAGGCGACAAATATAAAAAGCGCCCAAACCATGGTAAAAGAAGCAATTTCTCTTACTCACAATGCCATTAATCGTTTAGGAACCGTGATAGATTTTCCCGAAATTGTCCAGTTATCTAGTCAGTACGAAGTGCGGGAATATGCCCTAGAATTAATCGGTACAGTCTATCGTCGTCGTGCGGAAATCGAACAGGAATTAACCGGCGCTTTAGTGGATTGGCAACTGCATCGTTTACCAAGAATCGATCGGGATATCCTGCAAATTGCCGTGGCAGAAATGCTCTATCTCGATATACCTCAAAAAGTAGCGATTAATGAAGCAATCGAATTAGCAAAACGTTATTCTGATGATGAAGGTTATCGTTTTATTAATGGCGTTCTCCGACGGGTAACGAATAAGCTAAACGAATCAGAAAAAGCCGTATCTACCCAGAGTTAAACTGGTAGGAAATTAATACTACAATGACCACATTTTATAGGGAAATTTCTGTAAATTGATATTGTAGTATCGCTCATCTCCCGTGACTTCTTCGCCGATCCAATCGGGAATAGTAATGACTTGCTCCTCTTGTTCTAACTCAATTTCAGCCATAATCAGTCCTTGATTATCTCCCAAAAATTCATCAACTTCCCAAGTAAAATTATCCAGAGAAATGCGATGACGAATCTTTTCGACTAAAGGTTTTTTACAGAGGTTTTCTAACATGAGTGCCGCATCTTCTAGGGGAATTGCATACTCGAATTCCTGACGACTAATGCCCTCAGTCTTGCCTTTAATGGTTAAATAACCCCGATCTCCAACTACACGAACTCGCACAGTTGTCAATCCATCTTGGGTAGGAATATATCCCTGACGATACAACTTGCCCGCAGCCAGCGATCGCCAGTGATCCCCTTTAACCAGAAACTTCCGTTCAATTTCAACAGTCATAGGTTTTTGATTAAGCCGTAACCACGGCAGCCCCCTGGGTTCCTAGTTGAATTAACTCGATCTTGTAGCCATTAGGATCTTCCACGAAAGCAATCACCGTAGAACCGTGTTTCATCGGGCCTGGTTCCCTAGTGACATTGCCACCAAGAGCTTTAATTTTCTCACAGGTGCTATAGATATCATCCACGCCTAGGGCAATATGACCGTAAGCATTACCGACCTCATAGCGATCGACTCCCCAATTATAGGTCAGTTCGATGACAGCATGATTAGCCTCATCGCCATAACCGACGAAAGCGAGAGTAAATTGACCATTGGGATAGTCTTTCTGGCGCAATAACTTCATTCCTAGCACATCGCAGTAAAATTGTAGAGATTCCTGCAAGTTATTGACCCGGAGCATGGTGTGTAAGAGACGCATGATTATTTTTAGATGACATTGATCGAAAAATTACTCATCCTTGATTGTAACCAGTCCTTGAGCCTTCTTATCTCCTTCAGGGTCAACAATTATACTAATACAAGTGTACGAAACTCACCTGTAAAATCACTTACTCCCAAAAGCGATTAATAGCTGTGAACAAAATCAACTCTCTGGCAACGCCTAAATCACTATCTAGAAGATTTTCTTGGTCTATCCTGTAGTTAGTGGTGAAGTTGATTAAGTCAAGACAGTCTTGAGCGCGAGTTTTCTAGGGGAATTGTCAAGGCAGTAGGTAGTAGTAAATTTTCAGTGGTTTCCGAAAACACCTTTTGACTTGACTGACCGATAGTTTAAGAAAATCTGCGTGACTGCAATAAATGTCAAATATTTAGGGGAGTACAGAACAAAGAAATTGGCACGGGTTAAAGCTATGCGTTCTTATTTAGGCTACATCAATTACCTAGGCCGTTTACCAAAAAAATCCGCCTGGTTGGTTCGACAAGCAGGTTTCACGATAACAGAAGTTTTACTGGCAAGTTCCATGATGGTG
The DNA here is from genome assembly GCF_021300285.1 of Microcystis sp. 49638_E5. Taxonomy (NCBI): domain Bacteria; kingdom Bacillati; phylum Cyanobacteriota; class Cyanophyceae; order Chroococcales; family Microcystaceae; genus Microcystis; species Microcystis sp. 49638_E5. Next base: position 12,913 of record NZ_JAJTDH010000027.1, read on the forward strand.
ATTGTCATCTCGGTGGCGGGAATTGGTGTGATTAACTTGCTCAGAAGTGACTATCGAGCTAATGCCGATAGTGAAATCCAAAATAATCTTAATCGTACTCTAGAGTTTGTTTCAGATGAAGTGAGACGGGCAAAAATTATCCCTGATTCTGAAGCTGCGATCATGACGGATAAACTACCCGAAGGAGCGCGAGCAGTTCTTGCTTTCCAAATTCTTAATCCCAGCAATCCAGGTCAGTTCCTCCCCAACCAGCTCGTTTACTATACCACCTCCCCAGGCCCTGAAAGTAGCTTGACCGGTCCGCGAATCTTGTGGCGCTATGGTCCGAACTTGGACGCTAATGGCAACTACATCACCCCCGCAGATGTTGCTACTTGGATAAGTTCCCCCGTCACCGATAGGTTAGCAGCACCAGCACCGGCTCCTGATGGCATCTGTCCTGAGGATTTTAACCTAATCGCCGTCAATCCTAACCCTGTTGTGGACGGTTTTTATGCCTGTGTTCGCGCGGGTGGTAATCAAGTGATTTTGAATGCCAACGCTGAGGTAAATCTGACTACTGGAGATACCGATAAAGTTGACTACTCTGTCAGCACCAGAGTTTCCCCCAGAGCTACCTGTGAAATATTTTGCCTCGTACCCCCCCCAGGGAGTACCAACCCAACTCTACCCATTGTTACCATGCCGGCAAATGTTACAGCTAAAGTTATTCAAGGAAATTGTGCATCCTGTACTGTTGCTACTATAGGCCCCCCCAACGGTACGGGGACTGTTCGGCAAAAAGGAGCTATGGGTTCCACTGTTCAGGCAGATGCTGGAGATGGCATTAGGATTGACGTGAATGATCTACTGTCTAATTTCTCTTGGACACCTCCATATCAAGTAGATGTATATACCTCTGATAGCAGCGATTCACCCAGAAATCTTGATAATAACCAAGTTTTATTCGTGTTTACGACTACAACGACTGTACCAAACTCCTATCAGGTTTTAGTAACTATTACCCCTCGCTAAACTTATGGCCATAAGCTGGAACCTTGAGGTTATCCCCCTTAGTTAACCCCTTAACTAGATCCTAGGCTAAAAAGCCTAACTTAAACAGCGAATTGCCTCCAATAAACCCCTGGCTTTGTTGAGGGTTTCTTCATACTCTTTCTCTGGCTCAGAATCAGCGACTAACCCTGCTCCCGCTTGCACAGAAACCAGATAATTTTGATTACCCTGGGGACGAACAATCATAGTGCGAATCGTGATGGCACTATTTAACTGTCCCTCGAAATCGTAGTAACCATAAACCCCTGAATAGGGACCGCGACGACAGGGTTCTAATTCATGAATAATTTCCATGGCGCGAATTTTCGGGGCCCCACTGACGGTTCCCGCCGGAAAACAAGCTTTTAATAAATCCCAAGCAGTTTTATCGGTTGCTAAATCCCCGACCACATTACTAACAATGTGCATAACGTGGGAATAACGTTCAATTATCATTAATTCGTCCACTTTGACCGTACCTCGATCGCACACCCGGCCTAGATCATTTCTCCCCAAATCCACTAACATAATATGCTCGGCAATTTCTTTGGGATCTTGCAATAAATCCGTTGCTAAAGCTTGATCTTCACTGAAGTTTTGTCCCCGGCGACGGGTTCCAGCAATTGGTCTGACAGTGGCCCTTATTTTACCTAATTCATCCCGTTCTGCCTTAACCATCACTTCAGGACTAGAGCCAATAATCTGCCAATCCTTAAAGTTATAAAAAGCCATGTAGGGAGAAGGATTAATCAGACGCAGGGAACGATATAAATCGAAAGGATGACCCTGATAATTGGCATTTAAACGCTGGGAAATAACCACCTGAAAAATATCCCCCGCTTTGATGTAATCCTTGGCTTTTAGGACGTTTTGACAGAATTCTTCCTGAGTTGTATTGCTTTCATAGACTAATTCTTTCCCGTGACCAACCGGTAATAATTCAAGGGTTTTGGCATTAGTTGGTAGGGGTAATCGTAACTTCAGAACTAACTGGGTCACTCGATCGCAGGCCGCTTGATAAGCAGCCGCTAAATCGGGATTTTTACCCCGGATATCGGCATAAGCGATCGCCCAGATTTTCCGTTTAACTTGATCGAAAATAATTAGATTATCCACCTGCATCCAAATACCATCCGGTAGATCGCCATCGGTAGCGGGATAAATAGGCACTCGCGGTTCGATCCAATTAATTAATTCATAACCCCAAAAACCAAATAAACCCCCTATTCCGGCGGGTAATTGCGGCAATTTAACCGGTACGATCGGGGCTAAACATTGGGTTAAAATCTCGAAAGGATCCCCCGAAAAAATCTCTTGAGAACCATCGCGAAAAGTTTGGGTAGTGGTGTTTCCCCGCGCTTCTAATACCCAGACGGGATCGCCTCCTAAAAAGCTGTAGCGTCCCAAGGTTTCGCCCCCTTCCACCGACTCTAATAAAAAATTGTAGGCTTGATCGGCACAAATTTTATACCAGGCCGAAACGGGCGTTTCTAGGTCAGCGATCCATTCTTGATAGACAGGAATAAAGTTACCTTGACCAGCGAGTTGACGAAAGCGATCGAAGTCGGGGAAGATCATATTTTGATGGTTCAGGAAACGGAAGGAATTATGAATTATGAATTATAAATTATGAATTATCAAGGAGTGGGGGAGTGGGGGAATGGGGAAGTGGGGAAGTTGTCTCATCACCCTAACACCCTAACACCCTAACACCCCCCGCAACGCGCACGCAGTGACCATCCTATCTCCTGAATACTGACTCGTGACTCCTAACCCCACGAAAAACTTTTTGCCGCAAACCCTAACTAGCAATTGATTGCCGATTGCTATAAGAGAAATCGAGAGTCAGAAGTTAAATCTTGGGGCTAAATAGCTTCTAAATCTAACTCCCCACTCTCGATTTTAGGGATTATTTATGCTTCGTAGGGAGTGACACCAGAGAACTTAATTGTCGCCGGTTCCGGGTTTTTGCCGATATTGCGGTCTTTTTTGCCGAAAAATTCACGACCAGCGTTAACTTTTTCGGGGAAGACACCATCAGCGGGGTGGAGATACTGCACTTCACCACTGGGGTAAATCCGATAGATTTTGTAATCTTCGATTTTGGGCTTAAATTTCGTCCGGAATTGGGTACCAAGAGCGAGCGCGTGTTCTTTGCGGGCCAAATAGAGGAGATTTTCGCCTTCGTTCATGATAGCGGCGCCACCGGTGGGCATTTCAAAGACTTGTTCTTTGCTGCTTGTCCAGGTGATGGCGTACTTTTCTTCTAGATCGGCTTTGGCGAGTAAACCGCCCGTGCTGCCACCGAACTTAGGAGCTTTTCCAGAAAGTTCTGTCATAGGATTTTGTTCTCTCTACAAAAATAAAGAAAAGGGGTTTTAGGGAATCCTATCACTGACACCCCCCCTCTCTAGTAGTCTTGTCAAGAACTGTAACATTATTTTGTACTAGACTATAGAACTAGGATTTACCGAAAAAGTTTTTCGTGCAGGCAGGGTGTGGGGTGTGGGGTGTGGGGAGAATAAATAAAATAATCTCCTGTCTCCTGTCTCCTAACCCCACCAACAAACTTTTTGCCGCAAACCCTAAATAGAACTAAGCGGCCAGGCGCTCGCCAACTGATTTAATCGATCGCCCGTCGGGAAATTTGCCAACTTAAAAAAATTACTGGAATTAATCCCACTAAGACAATGGCCAGGGCCGGGGCCGCCGCTTCCACCAAACGTTCATCACTGGCGTATTGATAAACGCGCACCGCTAGGGTATCAAAATTAAAAGGTCTTAGGACCAAAGTAGCCGGTAATTCCTTCATCACATCGACAAAAACTAACATAGCCGCCGTCAATAATCCCCCCGACAAAAGAGGAATATGCACTTTAATTAAAGTGGCACCAGTGCCATAGCCAAGGCTGCGGGAAGCATCATCTAAACTAGGTTTAATTTTACTTAAGCTCGATTCTAACGTGGAAAAAGCTACGGCTAAAAACCGGACAATATAGGCAAAAATCAGACAGAAAATCGTGCCGCTCAGAACTAAATTGATATTTAATCCTTGATTTAAAAATTTATCTAATTTCCCGATAGGAATTAAAACCCCCACTGCGATAACAATGCCGGGGATAGCGTAACCAGCCGCCGCAATCCGCACGGAACCCTTAAGAGTTTTATTCGGATTAAGTCTTTCTCCGTAGGCGAGAATTAAAGCTAAAACTACCGCAATAATTGCGCTTAAACTAGCCAGAAAAAAACTGTTTCCCGATAGACTAAGAAAGTCATTATTAAAAGTTTCTTGGGCATGATTAAAGGCTAGATAGGCCAGATAGAAAGCAGGGGCAATAAACCCCAGAAATACCGGCACAAAACAGGAGAACATTGCCAAAAAACTCCGAATAAATCCCAGTTTGTACTTAGTCGGTGACTGGAAACGATTGGTCATTTCATAGTAACGAGCTTGACGACGGGAGGATTGTTCAAGGAAAACTAAAACGAGGATAAATACCATTAAAACTGTGGATAACTGCCCCGCCGCTATGCGATCACCCATGCCGAACCAAGTATTATAAATCCCCGTGGTAAAAGCATTAATTCCGAAATACTGCACCGTACCAAAATCGTTCAGAGTTTCCATTAAAGCTAGAGCCAATCCCGCCATAATTGCCGGTCTTGTTAGGGGTAAAGCGACAGTAAAAAAACTGCGCCAAGGATTACATCCCAGGGAGCGACTTGCCTCCACCGTGCAGACAGATTGTTCTAAAAAACCGACCCTTGCTAACAGATAAACGTAGGGATAAAGCACCAGTATTAACATCAGAATCCCCCCCCAGAGAGAACGGATATTAGGAAACCAATAATCCTCGACACTATCCCAAGCAAAAACACTTCTTAAGAACGTCTGCACCGGACCAAAATAGTCCATCATATTGGTATAAGTATAGGCCAAGAGATAGGCAGGAGCGGCAAGGGGTAGTAATAATAACCATTGAAATTGTTGACGACCGGGAAATTGACACATCGTTGTTAACCAAGCGGTGCCGACACCGATGATTAAAACACCGCTACCCACCCCGCTCATTAACCAAAAAGAATTAACTAGATAATCCCAGAGAACAGTTTCGAGCAGATGTTGCCAGACTTGACTGGAATTAGTTAATAAACTACTGGCCACCGATAAAATTGGCAGGGAAACAAGCAGGGCAATTAGTAAAACTGCAATCGTCCATCCCTGTCTAAAAAAAGAGCGAGATTCTTTCAGCAAAAACATTTTTAATAAAATTGTTGAAGCAATTTTTAGAGAACTAGGAGATGATCTACAGCAGTACTAGGTCATTGGCTCCTAAAATTAGGATTTCTCTAACAGATTGCGGTAGTCAAACACGCGAATGAGAGTCCCTTTTTTCGGTAAATCGGCGGCACGAATCCGTAATTTATTGTCCTCGATTAAACGGATATTTTTATCCTTGACCAACTTGAGAAACTCATCTACAGACACTAATTCACAGGCCTTTTTATCGGCGGCACTGGTGAAGTATTGCGTCGGGACAGCAATTCGCGGTTGTAAAACTTCGAGCGCCTGTTTTGCTTCTTGGGGATTATAATTTTTTGGACCCCCTCCCACGGGAATAAAAGCTAAATCCGGCGAACCTAGGAGAATTCTTTGTTCTAATTCGATTGGGGCTGCTGCCCCCCCTAAATGAACAATACTAATCCCCGCTTGGGCCCAACGCCAGGCCACATTCATGCCGAAACGTTTGCCACCTACGCGATCATGGGCGATACTAATGCCCTGGAATTTTAATTTACCCAGATCATAAGCCCCCGGCTCAAACAAAATTTTCGGATTACCTGGTAAACCCTCGGCCGCCCCTTCATCCCAGAGTTGACTACTAATTAAAACGATATCTGCTTCTACTTTTGGCAAAGGAAAACCCGCCGTACAACCAATTGCCCGGAAGGGATTAACGAGGACTCTTTGCCCTCCTCCGGTGAATAAAAAGCAACTATGACCCAACCATTGAACTAAGAGGGAATTATCGGGTTTTTGGGGGGAAGTGGGGTTAGTGGGTTTCGGTTTAGTTTCCGCTAAAACTGAGCTTACTGCCACGGTTAAGAAACTTGTCCCCGCCGATAAGATAAAATCTCGCCTTTTCATAAATATAGATGCAGAATTAATCAAGTTAAGGTTAATTTCAGGGGTTGGCGATTAGTAAACACTAGAGGGATCGCAGAAAGTTTCTTAAAAGTTCCTTGCCGGCAGTGGTTAAAATACTTTCGGGATGAAATTGTACTCCTTGAATGTGGGGGTAATCCCGATGACGGACTCCCATGACCGTGCCATCTTCCACCCAGGCCGTGATCTCTAAATTATCCGGCATGGTGGAGCGCTCGATCACCAAACTATGGTAACGGGTGGCAGTAAAGGGATTTTCTAAGCCTTGAAATACCCCTTCATTGTTGTGATAGATTGGGGAAGTTTTGCCGTGCATCAAGACCGGGGCCCGGACCACATCCCCTCCGAATACCTGACCGATACTTTGATGACCGAGACAGACCCCCAAAATTGGCAAATAGGGGCCAAATTTGGCGATTAATTCCAGAGATATGCCCGCATCGACTGGACGACCGGGACCGGGGGAAATGACAATCCCATCCGGCCGCATTTGTTCGATCATGGCCAGATCGATTTTATCATTACGATAGACCTCGATCGGCACAGCGATCGGGAACTCGGAGGCTAATTCTCCCAAATACTGGACTAAATTGTAGGTAAAACTATCATAGTTATCGATGACGATTATCAAGAGTCCCTCTCCTTTCTCTAGCCTCGCTCAGTATTTTTATTCTACATCCCGGCTGTCTCGATCGAGACAGCCGGAGTGTAGGGGGTAGGCTATTTTTGTGCCGTCAGCCAGAATCTGCCCGGAATTGCTAATCACAGCCTAAACTATCTCTGGTGGCCACTCCCGTGACCGGATTAATCCCATCGGCCCGTTCACACATTAACTTGACCTGATAGGCATCAATTACCGCGTTAGTGAAATCGGCCCCGGTAATAATTGTGTCATAAAAACGGCTGCGAGTAGCGATCGCATCGGTAAAAATAGTATTAGTTAAATCGGCAAAATCGAGGGTGACTCTATCTACCAAAGAGGCGGTTAAATCGGCCCCTTTTAAGTTAGCTTTTAAGAGGACAGCCTCGGTGAGAATGCTATAGGATAAATCGGCCCCTTCTAGGTTAACTCCCCGCATCGCGGCAGCTGCGAAAACTCCTCCGCGCAAATCCTGATGGGAAAAATCCCGATCTTGCAGCTGGGCAAAACTATAGTTAATCGTTTTATCTTGGGCTAAAGCCACCGGACGGGCCGCGAAAAGTAGCCAAAGAATCGCCAGCAAAATAATTAAAACCAGACTGAAAACATTTTTCAACATTGTTACTGTTGAGCGTCGAGAAACTGGGCTACATCATCACCCACCCGAATGGTTAGGTCTGAGTCTAAAGCACCAGTGGAGGATGATTCTACTTTACCGATTCCCAATTGATTTTTCAAGAGGTTAGCGGACTGAATATCACCTTTTTGTGCAATAATTGCGGTGGTTTCTAGCTTTTGGGAGGAGTCATCGCTAATATAAACATTTGTATAGCCCCGTTTGGCCAGATAATTACGAGTACGACGGGCTAAACCTTTGGTATGGGTGGCATTTTGAATGGCAATCCGCAGACTATAAACGGAGGTTTCTCCCCCCGCGTAGTTATCGGTAAAATTATTAGCCACAATGGTTCTAATTTCGCGACGGTTCAAAATCCAATAACTGCGACCATCGTATTCTTCGAGGCTATTAAACCGGCCGGGGAGTAGGATCATTCTCAAGTCATCCTGTTTAATTTCCCGGCCAAAATTAGCGATAGCCAGCATTTCCTCGACGCTTAAATTCGTATCGATATATTGTTGTAAAACCTGTACTGCTTTCGGGAGACTGGGGAGAATTGTCGGACTAAAAATCTTTTGTTGGAGTGCTTTTAATAAAATTTGTTGTCTTTGTACGCGACCAATATCGCCGTATTGCGGGTTACGAAAACGGGCAAATTGTTCGGCTTGGTCGCCGTTGAGATTTTGCCAACCCTCTTGTAAATCAATTTCTAATTTTTGGGTGACATCTTTATGATACATTCGTTCGGGTACATAAACCTCTACACCCCCGACTAAATCGACTAATTCCTTAAAGGCATCGGTAGTCACCCGCACATAGCGATCAACGGTGACATCCCCTAAAGTATTACTGACCACTTCCGCCGCTAGAGTTGGTCCGCCGTGAACGTTGGCATCGTTGATTTTAGTGAAACCGTGGCCGGGGATTCTGACGCGGCTATCGCGAGGGATAGACAGCATTCTCACGGTTTTATCGCTAGGATCGAAGCGCACTAGGAGCATGGTATCGCTGCGACCTTTAAATACATCGTCGCCGTTTTTGGCATCTAAAACTCGATCGATGCCCATAACTAAAATATTAACAGGACGAGAAAGCTGCTGATTGATTAAGCTATTCCAAGCTTGGGCCTCAAGGATGTCTGTTTGGGTGGGAAAAGTCGTTTTTTGGAAGATAGCCCCAATTGGTGCGGGTAAGGGACTAATTAAAGCGACGGCAGCCCCGAGAGTAGCGGAAACTAGGGCGGTAAAACTGAGGGTTATTCCCCAAAATAAGCCCTTTTGCAGGGGAGATGCTTTTTTAAAACCGGACATGACTGAACTGACCACCGTGACGGTATTTTCTGAGTTTTGGCTGTATTCTTGCTTTTCAAACCGCCCGGAAACATTGGCCATGGACTAACCTCAACATCTGAATTAAAGGCTTACTTAGGAGGTGACTGTTGATCCCTAGAATCTATCTCTAGCCCAAAAGTTCCAGATATCGGTCACTCCCCCCTCGCCGGTTATTGTAACATATTGTTAATAAACTGGCTATAATAGACCTGTTGTAAAAATCAAAATTTGTCTTGGTTGGTTAGGAGTCAGTAGTCAGTAGTCAGGAGAATTAAGAATGAATAATAAGCAATTAAATGCTCTATTCACAGATTTTATGCCATTTAATCCTTATTTTTGCCGTTCTTGAACCGTGAAAAGTTAATTAGGCAAGAGGTTTAATAATTTTTCAGGGATTCAGTTCAGTTATAGATTATCTCTGTGGCCAAGAATTAAGAGAGGTGGAAACTTGAAGATGACAGAACTAAGGTTATTCTCGTTGTTTTTATCCCTTCGCTTTTGGCTAGTTGGGCATTTGTTTCTGTCAATATAATTCTGATCTATTTTTTATGAAAATTATCTCTATTCCCCCATCATCCACCCAGGAATATCTCTGTAAAAGAGACTTAAATCTCTACAATTCTCCCAGTTGTCAAGAGTTAGCTACCCAAGCACAACAGGGAAGACAATTAAAATTTATTTCCCTAGAAATTACCGAAAAAGGGCTACAAATTCAGCTAAGGGAGGATAATTATTTAGCTTGGTTATGCGGAGAAGATTTAGATGCAATTGCGGTGGCCACCACAGCTTATCAAAAAATTCCTCTAACTCGTTCAGACATAGAAAAACATATTCCTGATATTATCACTTTTACTCAGGAAGCAAGGAACCGTACCAATCATTATCTCTGGGGTGGAACCCTTGCACCTAATTACGATTGTTCAGGATTAATCCAGGCCGCTTTTGCCAGCTTTGGCATTTGGTTGCCGAGGGATTCCTATCAACAGGAGGCTTTTTGTCAAAAAATAAACCGAGAGGAATTACTCCCAGGAGATTTAATTTTTTTTGGTGATAAAAGAGTTAATCATGTGGCTTTATATCTAGGGAATAATCAATATATCCACAGTTCAGGAAAAGAAACAGGTAACAATGGTATCGCTATAAATCTACTTACTGATGATAGGGATAGCGTTAGTCGTCATTATTATCAAAAATTATGGAGTTTCGGTCGAGTTATGCACAATTAATCAGTTATCAGTGGTAATTATGAATTATGAATTATGAATTATGAAGTGGGAAGAATAGATAAAAATAATCTCCTGACTCCTGACTCCTAACTCCTAACTCCTGACTCCTAACTCCTGACTCCTAACTCCTCACTCTCCCCCATAGGTAATCATGTCAGAAAACATCTCCCTAAGCGGTCTATCAATTCGTCGTCACATAGGAGTATTGACGTTAACTATAGCAGTTATCATCATCGGTCTTTTTTTTCTAAATCGTTTACAAGTAGATTTGCTTCCTTCTATCACTTATCCCCGCATTAGTTTAAGGATGAATGTCCCGGGAGTGTCCCCAGAAGTTATTCTCGAAGAAGTAACTAAACCCCTGGAAGAAGGAATGAGTGCCACCGAGGGAGTAGTGCAAGTTTATTCAGAAACTCGCGAGGGAAGGATGCGAGTAGATTTATTTTTTCAACCGGGGGGAGATTTAAATGTCGCTTTAAACGAAGCTACCGAAAGTTTTAATCGTGTCCGACAAAATTTACCCGATATTATTGAGGAACCGCGCTTAAATAAATTTGAACCCTCTCGTTTACCCGTCTATGAATTTGCTCTCGTTTCTGATACCCTACCCCTAAAAGATTTAAGATTATTTGCCGATGAAGAATTAGGGAGAGAATTAGGGTTTGTGGAAGGAGTGGCAGTGGTGGATGTGATTGGGGGAGTTAGAGAAGAAATTCAAGTTAATATTGACCTGCAGCGATTACAATTTTTAGGAGTGGGATTAAATCAGGTTTTAGACACCCTAAAAAGACGCAATCAGGACATCTCTGGGGGCCGACTACAGGGAGAAACCGGGGAACCTTTAACCCGTGCGGTGGGGAAATTTAAAAACGTAGCGGATATTCAAGATTTAGCACTGACCGATAGTAATAATCCCGAAGAAAAAATCTATCTGCGGGATGTGGCCAGAGTTATCGATGGGACAGAAGAACAAAGAATTTTTGTCACCCTAAATGGAAAAAATGCCGTCAGGGTTAGCGTCCAAAAACAACCGAATGCGAACACGATTGCTGTGGTAGAAGGGGTCAAAAAACGCATTACAGAATTAAAAAAATCCGGGTTAATGACCGGGGGAATACAAGTCGTCACCACTACCGATGAGTCTGTATTTATCCAAAACGCGGTTAATAACGTGGTTTCGTCGGGACTAGCGGGGACAATTCTAGCAGGATTGACTGTATTCGTCTTTCTCGGTTCCCTACGACAGACTTTTATCATTACCCTAGCGATTCCTCTTTCTACCCTCGTCGCAATTATCTGTATGAAGTTATTCGGGTTATCGATAAATGTGTTTAGTTTGGGAGGATTGGCCCTAGGGGTGGGCATCGTGGTGGATAATTCCATTGTCATGCTGGAAAATATTGCCCTCAAAGTTAATCAAAACCAAAATAAGCGAGATTTTTTAGAAATTGCCCGGAATAGCAGCCAAGAGGTAGAATCTGCTTTAGTGGCCTCCACTGCGACTAATCTCGTTTCTATCCTGCCATTTTTATTACTGGGTGGTTTTATTTCCCTGCTGTTTAACGAGATTATCCTTACTATCAGTTTTGCTGTGGCTGCTTCTCTGCTGTGTGCGTTAACCGTTGTTCCCATGTTGGCCAGTCGTTTGTTAAATATGCGGGTTTCTAGTGGTATCCATCGGTTTTGGCTCTTAAAAGTCTTTAGTCAACGTATAGAAGGTTTAACCATCCTCTACGGTCGTTTTTTAGCTAAAATCCTCCACTACAGAATACCTGTTATCCTGCTGGCCTTTTTAATTTTAGGGGGAAGTAGTTTCTATCTCTGGCAATATATCCCCCAGGAAGTCTTTAGTCGTATTCAAACCGGACAGGTGAACGTTTTTGCTCAATTTCCCCCGGGTACCAATTTAAATACTAACCGTCAGGTGATGCGGGAAGTAGAAAAGATTTTATTATCACAGCCGGAAACTGAGTATGTTTTTACTACCAGTGGCGGTTCTCTTTTTGGCACAACTACCAATGAAAATATTTTGCGTGCTTCTAGTACGATTAGTCTCAAAAAAGGCACTAATACAGAAGCCTATATCGAACGCATGAGCAAAGCACTAGAGCAATTAAACCTCGTTAACGTGCGTTTGCGTCTCACCCCCGGTCAAGTGCGCGGTATTATTCTTAATAACTCTCCCTCCGTCGGTGCCGATGTGGATGTGATGTTACAGGGACGAGATGGGAAAACTCTAGAGCAAGCTGGTGAAGAAATCCTCGGTATTCTCGATGAAAAAGTACCTAGTGCGCGTTTTCGTGCCGATGCTGACCCCAGACAACCAGAAATTCAGATTAAACCCGATTGGACCCGCTTAAATAGTTTGGGATTGAGTACCCTGGAAGTGGGACAAACGCTACGGACCGCTATTCAAGGATCGATCCCCACCCAACTGCAACGGGGAGAAAGATTAATCGATATCCGGGTGCAATTAGACCCCAACTCGCGGCAAAAAATTAGTGACATATCACAAATACCTATTTTTGTCAATAGACAAGAAGACTTAAAATTAGCAGATATAGCTAGGATTGAAGGGGGAAAAACCCCCGGAGTCATCCAGAGAATTAATCAGCGTCAAGTTTTTATTATTATCGGCAGTTTGGTCGAGGGAGCGAAATTAAGTGACGCACTCGCGGGAGTACAATCGGTTTTAAACGCTACTCCCTTACCCGATGGTATCAGCATTTTACCCAGTGCTGCTGCCACGTCTAATCAAGAAATTCAGGGTTCTTTGGGTTTATTAGCGGGTTTATCGGTATTTTTAGTCTTTGTGGTCATGGCCGTGCAGTATAACTCACTCATAGACCCTTTGGTGATTATGTTAACCGTTCCTTTGGCCCTAGCGGGGGGAATTTTTGGACTATATTTGACCAAAACCCCGATTAATGCCATTGTCATCGTCGGGGTGGTGTTATTGGTGGGGATTGTGGTTAATAACGGGATTATTATGGTGGAATTAGCCAATCAATTGCGGCAAGAATTCGGTTTTACTCGACTACAAGCCATTTTAAAGGCCGCTCCCCAACGTTTACGACCGATTTTAATGACTACCGTGACCACGGTTTTAGGTTTATTTCCCCTCGCTTTAGGATTGGGAGAGGGGGGAGAATTCCTGCAACCTTTAGGAATTGTCGTTTTTTCGGGTTTGTCTTTAGCAACTCTGTTAACTCTGTTTATTATTCCCTGTTTTTACGTTTTATTCTCCAGAAAATAATCTTCTTGGGAATTATGAATTATGAATTATGAATTATGAATTATGAAGTGGGATAAAAAAAGTCTCCTGACTCCTGACTCCTGACTCCTGACTCCTGACTCCTGACTCCTGACTTCTCACCCAATGTTGGCTAAAGATAAGCAAAAATTATTGATTGACTCCAAAAACTTGAGAATATTTAAATTAACATTCCGCAATATTTATAAATTCTTAAGAATTAATTGAGAAAGATTTTTATTTAACAACGATGTTGTAATGGTTACAGCGATTTGATAGAATTTCATAGTGGCCTATTCTGTGCTTTTTTGGGCGGCAATGGCTGAAACCCTTGCCACACCTAGAAGGTGATCCTAATTAAGACGGGTAAATCAGTCAATTTCACCCACAACGATGATCTTTTTTTTGTGTAGTTTTATTGCAAAAAAAAAGTTTTTTTGACAAAAACCACAAAGTATGAATTATGAATTATGAAGTGGGGAAGTGGGGAAGTGGGGAATTTCAACTAAAACCCTAAAACCCTAAAACCCCATCACCCTATCACCCTATCTCCTGGCTTCTAACCCGACAAAAAACTTTTTGCCGCAAACCCTAAGTTAAATAAGCGATAGTTACCCCCGAACCGCCCTCATTTTGGGGTGCTAATTGAAAGCGTTTTACCTGGGGATGACGGGATAAAAAATCGTGAACACCTTGACGCAATTTTCCCGTCCCTTTACCGTGAATAATCCATAATATACCCGATGGGGTAGCCCTGACGATCGCCTGTTCGATATCCGTTTCTGACTCTGCCACCCTAGAACCGCGAATATCGACGGTATTGTTAGAAGTACGAATTAAAGGGGTCTCCTGGGGTTTTGTGGGAGTTTGGGGCAAATTTTTGGCAGGTTTTGGCACAGTTTCCACTTTTTGACCATCCAAAGACTCAATCTGGTCTAAGGGTAAGGTCATCTTCATCATACCGAAACGCAGGGAAATCTCCTCTGATTCTGGTGAAATTGCTAAAACTTCGGCAGTTTGTCCCAAATTGGGCAAGCGTACCCTTTCCCCCACTTGCGGACGATAATTAACCTTAGTTTTTTCCGTTTTTGGTAATAACCTTTCTGCGATCGCAGTTAACTCCTCTGTGGCTTTTTGGGCATCTCTACCGGTTTTTGTTCCCGCTTGCAATCGACGAATAACATCATTAATCTCTGCTTTTGCCGATAATAAAGCCTTTTGTATCTCCTGTTCCTGATAACGCTTTAATTCTCGCTCTCTCTCCTGTAGAGAATTGGCCCGCGTGGACACCTCTGTATAAAATTTCTCCGTTTGTTGGAGTAATTGACTAGCTTCTTGAGCTTTTGACTCCTGTTCCCGTCTTTGCGCTTCCAAACCAGCAATTACTTGATTTATCTCCTCCGATAACCCCCCCAGATGATTTCTCGCTTCGGCCACAATTTCGGCACTTAATCCCAAACGCTGGGCAATAGTTAAAGCATTAGAACGGCCCGGAATGCCCCATAATAGTCGATAAGTGGGGGAAAGAGTGCGATCATCAAACTCTACCGAGGCATTTTCAAAGCGAGAATCTCGATACTTTAACGCTTTTAATTCCCCGTAGTGAGTGGTAGCCACCGTCAGTAAACTATGATCGGCGAGGTATTGTAAAATAGCGATCGCTAAAGGACTTCCCTCGGCCGGATCCGTACCTGCTCCCACCTCATCGAGTAAAACCAAGGAACGAGAATTTAAAGCCGCTAAAATGCGGACAATCCGGCGAATGTGACCCGAAAAAGTCGATAAACTCTGTTGTAAAGACTGTTCATCCCCGATATCGGCTAAAACCTGATCGAACCAGGGTATCTCTACCGGTTCCCGCGCTGGAATAAACAAGCCCGCTTTCGCCATTAAAGCCGCTAATCCGAGGGTTTTTAAAGTAACGGTTTTTCCGCCGGTATTTGGTCCGGTGATGGCAACAACGCGAATTTCTGGGCTAATCTGCACATTTATTGGTATGACCTCCCCCCCCTGTTCATGGTGTTTTTGCCACCAGAGCAAAGGATGACGCAAATTCCGTAAAGTAATCGTTTCCGAACCATCGATAAAGTGGGGGGGATTACCCTCTAACCATAAACTGTAACGGGACCTAGCGGTGGCCAGATCGAGCCTAGTAGCGATCGCTAGTAAATATTCTAAGTCCTCAAAGGCTTCGGCGATTGTATTACTTAACTGCCGCAGGATTTTTTCTTCTTCGATTTGTTCCAGACGACGATATTGCCGCAGTTGATTGCCTTGGTCAATGATAGAGTGAGGTTCAATGTAAAAAGTCGCCCCTGTGCTGGAAGTATCGTGAATTATCCCGGGTATTTGCTCTTTTTGTGCTGCTTTGACGGGAATCACCCAGCGCTCGCTTCTTTGGGTAATGACCGCTTCTTGGATAGCACCGCCCTGTTTTTGCATGATATCCTGTAATTTTCGGTAAATTCGCTCTCTAATCACCTTCATTTGTCCCCGAATTTCGCGTAATTGGGGACTAGCGCGATCGGATATCCGGCCATCTTCATCGATACAACGGTGTATTTCCTGTTCTATCTCTGGATAGGTGCGAATTTCGGCTACTAACTCTTTTAAAACTGGTATATCTTCCTGTTCGTCAATTAAACGGCGTAAACGTCGCACTCCCGCTAAAGTCGTGGCAATATTTAAAAGTTCCTGTCCCGATAATAACCCCCCCAGATGCGCCCTTTCTAGGGCATCACCGATGTCGCTAATCCCATCAAAGGAAAGACGACTATCTAATTTTTGTTCTAAGCTATAAACTTCTTTGGTTTGGCAGAGTAGGTTTAAACTTTCCTCTTTGCTTTCTGGTAATGGCAATTGACGAATCGCGATCGCACCTAGTTTAGTCGCTGCAAAGGTAGCTAGGTGTTGACATAGCCGCGGCCATTCCAATAATTCTAGGGTTTCGTCTTGAATCAATTTTGTAGTTTTTTATAATACGCTTTGTATTTCTAGTCTAACCAGATTTGGCCTGATTTTTACAGGAGTGGGGTGTGGGGTGTGGGGTGTGGGGAGATGGGGGGATTTCAACTAATACCCCAAAACCTTAACCCCCCAAAACCCTAACACCCAACCCCTAATCTGTATCTAAATTCCTTTCTGGAGAGAGAATTGCACCTGTTTAAATTCTTGTTTTAAACGTTGTTTGAGTTTGTCGGGGATGGGACGGGAACCGTAGGCGGTATAATAACCAGCTAGAGAGTTTAAAGCTGTTTGCATAGTAGTGAAAGAACGCAAACCCCCGGATTTTTTATCTCGTCGGTAGAGGGAGATGTAATCGTTGATTTGTTCCTTTGCTTGCGACTCAACTGCCGCTTTATTCGGGTCATCTTTGACTAAATCAAGGGCTGTGGTTAAACTTTCAATCACCGTCAGGGTATCTTTTCCATAATTGCCCGTTAACCCCGAACTACTAGAACAACCCATCAATCCGATGACCAGGACGAGAACCAAAGCTAATAAGCGAGAAATGTAAGGTTTTAGAGACATATTTTCAACACCATAAGTTAATCCCAAGTCACCTTATCCTATCAGGAAACCGTGACCAGTTCCCCAGGAGAGTCAACTGGCTGCAAAAATCAGGGGTCAAACAGGGGGCAAAGAGCCAAAATATAGGCTTTTTTGGCGGCAAAAGCCCTATTTTTGCCTAAAAGTTGCGATGCCATCAACTCCCTCGGGGTTGATTCTGGGCTAATTCGGGCTGCAATCAGGCACTGGTGGCGGTTTCAGGGTCGATCGAGATTGGATCTTGCGATCGATTAATCTAGAAGATAAGTAGGTAGGTGTTAAAAGTTGTCAGACACCCCCCTTATCAAGGGGGGCAGGGGGGATCCCCCCGCCTATCGGCACCCCCCTTATCAAGGGGGGCAGGGGGGATCAGAGGCAAAATCTATCTTCAATTTAATTATAACTACTTTTGTAATCTTTTGGCCGCTCAAGCTGGAACTAGGGTGAAATGGGCAGTTTGACGGTAAAGCTTGTTCCCTCACCCACTTGGCTATCTAGGGTGATTTCGCCACGGTGGAGTTCGACGCATTTTTTAACCACTGCTAACCCCAATCCCGTGCCAATAATATTTTCCACATTCTGACCCCGATAAAAGGGTTCATAGATCTTACCTCTATCTTCCTCGGCAATGCCGATCCCGTGATCCCGGACTTGAAAAACAATGCGATCGCTATCTTTCCCCAAAATCAAACTAATCCCTGCTCCCGTGGGGGAATATTTAATCGCATTTAAGAGTAAATTACTTAAAATCGAGTAGAGCAGTTTCTCATCTAGATAAGGACGGATCATCAATCCCTGACTGACAAATTTAATCGGCGTATTATTTTTATTGATAAATTGAAAATCCTCGACCAAATTTAAACAAAAAGCTTCAATATCGAGCGGCTCTAGCCGACAACTGAGATTACCAGATTCTGCCCTTGTTAAAATCAAAATATCTGTTAAGAATTGATTCATTAGCTTGACAGAAGACTGGATTCTATATAGGTTTTTTCTGCTCGACTGCTCTGCATCTTTTAAGCCATTTTCTAATAACTGCGAGGCAGAAAGAATTACGGTTAAAGGAGTTCGGAACTCATGGGATATCATAGAAAAAAGCTGAATTTTTAGATCGGAAAGTTCTTTTTCCTGTAGTAATAACCGGTGAATTTCATCACTTTTTTGTCGCCGTTTCTCTTGCCAAAAAACTAAAAAATAAACTCCGCAAATAATCCCAAAGCTAGTAAAAGTTCCCAGTAAACCCAACAGAGAATTTTCGCTAATACTATCCCTAGAACTAGCGATACTACTTCTTAAATTCCTTTTCTGACTAGCTTGTAAATAGGTAAGAAGATTTTGAAACTTATCCCGGACTTCGACACTTTTAACCGTGATTGCATCTTGAGAAATATCATCGGATCGATCGGATTTATAGGTAGCGATCGATTGATTAAATAAAGTAATTCGCCGATACATTAAATCCCCGATCTGAGTCACCATTTCCCGCTCGAAATCCGTGCCGTTTTCTAATTGTTTAGCCAAGAGTTGCCAGTTAGATTGCATCAAAGCGATCGCCCGACGATGACGGCCCAATTCACTGGGGCTGCCAGTTTTGATATAACCCCGTCTTCCCGATTCGGCCACCGCCATGTTAGCGTAAAGATTACTGAGATTATCGATGATCTCGTAGGTAACTTCCACCTCGGCAGCGCGCTGACGCAGAGCGAGGGTATTGCGATAGGAAACTAGGCTAATAGTTCCCATCAATAAGACAGTTAGCCCGAAACCTCCCGCGATCCATTTTCCTTGTTTGAGCCAATTCATCAGCAGCAAACCGAAGCTATTTCCAGCTTACTCTATCTAAATGGAGCAAGAGGACTCCCGTTAAATTTCTCCTTAATTAAAAATATACCAGAAATTAACGGGAGATGAATTGCCCCCAGAATCTAAACTAACGCGACAGCGTTTCCTAATAAGGAAAGGCTTGATTCTCAAGGTATGTATGAGCTTGACATATTTAAGCGGTAAGTGTTATAGTGGAAAGATAACACAGATGGGTCAGGCTGATGTTAAATGTTTTAAAAGTGAGAATATACCCAAACAAAAAACAGGAACTAGCCTTAGCTAAAAACTTTGGTTGCGTCCGTTTTGTTTGGAATTACTACTTAAATAAAACTAACAATCAGTACCTAGAGACTGGTAAAGGAATGACCTACTGTGACATGGCAAAAGACCTTACCCAACTCAAGAAACAACTGGATTTTGAATGGTTAGCTGAGGCTACTGCCGCTACCTTGCAGCAATCATTGAAAAACTTAGAATCTGCTTTTAAGAACTTCTTCTCAAAAAGAACAAAATTCCCTAAATTTAAAAGTAAGAACAAAAAACAATCAATCCGTTATCCTGAAAGTTGTTCAATTAGAAATAAGGGAATTAAGCTACCTAAATTAGGGGTTGTAAAAGCTAAGATTTCTCAAGTAATAAATGGTAAGATTAAATCCGTAACTGTTTCTAAAACCAGTACAGATAAATATTTTGCTGCCATCTTGTTTGAGATGGATGACTCAACAACCATTGAAAAACTAAAAATATCAGGGATAGACCTAGGTTTATCTTCTTTAGTTACGGTTTTTGATGGTGAAACAACCTACAAGATTGACCCAATCAAACCTACCAGAAAATATGCTAAACGTTTAAAGCGGAGACAACAAGCATTGTCTCGTAAAGCCAAGGGGTCTAATAATCGCCAAAAAGCCATTAAGGAGGTAGCCAAGGTTCACGAAAAGATAGCAAATACTAGACAGGATTTTCTTCATAAACTCTCCAGAAAGTTATGCGATGAAAACCAAATCGTTGTAGCCGAGAATCTGAATATTAAAGGGTTAGCAAGGACTAAATTAGCCAAATCAATACATGACGCTGGTTTTGGTATGTTGCTTAATTTCTTGGACTACAAGCTAAAAAGAGAGGGAGGAAAACTTGTAGAAGTTGACAGGTTTTATCCGAGTACAAAACTCTGTTCTTGCTGTGGATTTAAAAATGATTTATTGACTCTCAGTATTCGTGAATGGATTTGTCCAGAATGTAAGACGCAGCACGATAGAGATGAAAACGCCGCCAAGAATGTAAGGGAAGAAGGTATGAGAATACTGTCAACAAATACCGATGGACAGTCGGAATTTCAAGCTTGGGGAGAAACTGTAAGACTCGTTGGTACTTGTACCGAAAAGCGGGTTTCTGTGAATCAAGAATCCCCCGTCACAGCGTCAGCTTGACGGCGGGAGTGTCAAGTCTAGACCATGCGAATTTTAGTAGTAGAAGATGATATGCAACTAGCCGAGATTTTGCGAGAGGCGTTGAGCGAGCGACAATACGTTGTCGATGTGGCTAGAGACGGAGAAGAAGGCTGGAATTGGCTAGAATTAGGCAAATATGACCTTTTAGTTCTTGATGTCACCCTGCCCAAATTAAGCGGAACTTTGCTCTGTCAACGTCTGCGACGAGCGGAATCCCATCATCCCGTCTCTGCTAATGCCACCGTTCCCGTTTTATTATTAACCGCAAGGGATACGGTAATCGATAAAATCGACGGATTAGACGCAGGGGCCGATGATTATGTCACTAAACCCTTCGATTTGGGCGAATTAATGGCGCGGATTCGGGCCTTGATCCGACGCGGCAGCAGCACCAGCAGTGTTTTATTATCTTGGGGGGGTTTGCAGTTAAATCCCAGTACCCACGAGGCCAGTTATAACGGTCAATTTCTTTCCCTCACCCCCAAGGAATTCGCTCTCTTAGAATTACTTGTTACCCATGGGCGCCGGGTCTTAAGTCGATCGGGTATTATTGAGCGAGTTTGGTCTTTGGACGATTCTCCAGCCGAGGAAACCGTTACTTCCCATATTCGCGGTCTTCGTCACAAGCTAAAATCCCTCGGTGCGCCGGAAGACTTTATTGAAACCGTTCACGGTCTTGGTTATCGTTTAAAGTAATATCTGCCTTGGGACAGTAGACAAAATCATTTCTGCACGGAATCTGCACGAAGTTTGCAGAGGGTTTCCATAATCACCCGTTAAATTAGAAAGTTAGACAGGTGCAGGACTTCTAGACAATCAGAGCGGTCAAACCTGTGACTTTCCTCTCCTAAACGGGGCTGCTTGAGATGATTTATACGCGACTTGACTATCACGGCTGGCAGATTGAATTGATCCTAGAAATGCAGGGTTATTCTTTTCAATGTTGGCGAGTGGATGGCAGGGAAGGAATTAGCGATTGCCTAGTTTATGCCACCTCTGAACAAGCTTTAGCCGCTGCCCGACGCAGAGCGGATCTAGAGTCCGCTTGTCTTGCCCTACTGCGATTTCTCAATGATATCGGCGGCCGGAATTATTATCTCAGCCGCGATGATCGCGATGCTCTTAGCCAGTCAATTTTAGAATATGCCCGTCTGGGTGGTGTTTCCTAATTTCTTCCCCGGAAGTTTTCCCCTGATTGAGAATGATTCTCGCTCCGATTTATTGATTTTCAGGCCAGTTTCGGTAATAGAATCGTGACAGTGGTTCCATTACTGGGGATAATAGCAATTTCGATCGAGCTACCGTGTAGTTCCACGCATTTCTGCACCACCACCAAACCCAACCCTGTCCCAGCGATGTGACGGACATTTTTATATAGGGTTTGCGGCAAAAAGTTTTTCGGTGGTGGCAGGGTGTGGGGTGTGGGGTGTGGGGTGTGGGGTTTTACCAGTTTTGAGGTGGCCAATTACCTAATTTTCAGGGAAAAAGTGCCTAAATTTCCCCCCGATCACTCCCAGAGCCAGTACTTTTTGATTGACAAAAGATCTAAAAGTCTTACCCAACAAGGTTTTTAGATTTATTCAGCCAGCCCTGTATAACTGTTTGGATCTTCTCTGCTTTGAGAAATTGCGATAAAATTAACGATCATAGCGATCAATAAAAAAATTTTATGGTTGTCACTGTTAATAATTCCCTGACACTAAGGGAATTTCTGCAATTACCAGAAACTAAACCCCGCAAGGAATTTATTGACGGTCAAATTATTCCTAAACCGATGCCCCAAGGTAAACATAGCACTATTCAAGGTGATTTAGTTCCAGCTATTAACGCCAGTCTAAAACCCCAACGAATTGCCCGTGCCTATCCTGAATTGCGTTGTACTTTTGGCAGTCGTTCTCTAGTTCCTGATGTTTCAGTTTTTCTCTGGGAAAATATTCCCCGCGATGGCGAGGGAAAAGTATTAAATAATTTTGCGATCGCTCCTGACTGGTTAATTGAAATTCTCTCTCCCGATCAAAATCAGACTAAAGTTGTTAAAAATATTCTTTATTGTCTGGATCACGGCACTCAAATGGGGTGGTTAATCGATCCAGAAGAAGAAATTATCTTTGTTTATTTTAGTGATCGAACTATCGCTATTTTTGAATCAGAAAATGCTCTTTTACCCGTCCCCGCTTTTGCTACGAATTTTCAAATCACCCTCGGTCAATTATTTGACTGGTTAAGAGGTTAACGGATTATCAGTTACCAGTTATCAGTTAAGTAGCTGGTTATAATTAAATTAAAAATGGATTTTAGGTTCGATCCCCCCTGCCCCCCTTGATAAGGGGGGTGCCGATAGGCGGGGGGATCCCCCTTAATAAGGGGGGCATCTATGAGTTTTTAGTTTCCAGATTTGAGTTATCAGTTCACTGATTACTGATCACTGATTACTGATAACTGATTACTGTTCACTGTTTAGCTGACACTTTGAAACAATTGGGTCCAATCGAGATTGGGTGCGTCTGAGGGGGCAACAATTTCGAGAATTTTATTGTTAGCGGCGGGATAAAATAAGGATTCTACGCAAACCGAGGCCACTTTTGTGCGGGGAATATTGCCCTCAGAAAGGGTATCGGCGGATGACATTTTAATGGCATTAAGATTATCCTCGTTTTTAAGGCCGCCGGGGCGCACAATCGTGTAGGTTAAGCCACTATTGATTAAATAGTCCTCCGCTTGTTTTTTCCAGAATAAAATTAACCAAAAGAGATTGAGAGGATGGAAAAAGTTCGATACACAGAGGGAAGTAACGAGAACAAAATGTTCGATTCCTTTCTTTTTGGCGGCATCGATGAGATTTTTAGTTCCCAAGTAGTCCACTAACAAAGGTTCCGTGGGATTAAAGCTCGGTCTGGCTCCCGTGGCGCATAGCAAAACGCTACAATCAGCGATGAGTGCCTCTAACTTATCGGCCTGTTGGACATCTCCGACGACGATTTCCACCCCTGCTGGCAAAATTTCTGCCGCTTTCTCTGGGTTTCTCACCAAAGCACGCACGGGAATCTGACGTTCGACTAATTGGGCAACGATTCTCCGTCCCGTTTCCCCCGTGGCTCCTGCTACAAATGCTTTCATCGCTTCTTGACCAAATAGTTTTTAACAATACGTTACACTAATCTCAATTCTACAAATTTCCCTGATCCTTTGGCAGTTAATCCCCAACTGTTTCTAGCACTATCATTTTCCAGGTTTTAAGTCATGCAGCGTCCCCCCATTAACTCCCTAGCTCTCGAATCTGTAGAAGTCAAAGAAGACAATCAATTTCTCGGTTTTCAAACCCATTTTGCCGGATGTATGGATATGTATAGCAATCAGGACAAGGTTGCCGATTATCTGCGCGCTCACGAAGGTTGGTTTTGTCGTTGTGCCGAACCGATGAAAACTCTGCCCTTCGGTGACAATGGTTATATTATCACCATCGGTAAATATGGAGCTTTTGGCTATGAACTGGAGCCGAAAATCGCTGTGGTTCTGGAGCTGCCCGTCAATGGAGTCTATCATACTCGTAGTGTTCCCATTCCCGATCAACCGTTTTTGGGCTATCTAGTGGATTATCAGGCAATTATGAAACTAGAGGAAATGCCGCTATCTTCTCCTAGTCGGGAAATTGAGGCAATTTTTCGACAACAGGGACGGGATATTCCGGCGGTTATCACCCAAGTCACCTGGGAACTGCATATGAATGTTATGGTTAAGTTTCCCAAGTTTATTCATAAAATTCCCCGTCCCATTCTCCAAAAAACCGGTGATAAACTGTTGACACAAATTGTTCGCCAAGTTTCCCCCCGCTTAACCTACAAAGTTCAAGAGGATTTTCACTCTAGCTTCAATTTACCCCTACCCCCTGCCTCCAGTCGTCTTTTCTATCGTCTCGACTCATCCGAGGGTGGGTTGCTTGCTTAGGGTTTGGGGGGCCTGTCAACAGTAATCAGTAGAGCTTGCTGATGGGAAACCAAGGAAAAATAAAGATTTGCTAACGGTGCTGGTCAGTCTAAGCTAGAATTTTAAGAAATGTTTACTTGTAAAAATAAACCTAAGACTACTTCAATATTTTATGTCTCTGCCTATCCGTAACGTTGCTATCATTGCTCACGTTGACCACGGGAAAACCACCCTCGTCGATGCACTCCTCAAACAGTCGGGAATCTTTCGAGAAGGGGAAGATGTACCCACCTGCGTCATGGATTCCAATGACCTCGAAAGAGAACGCGGTATCACCATTCTGGCCAAAAACACCGCCGTTCGTTACCAAAACACCCTGATTAACATCGTCGATACTCCCGGTCACGCCGACTTTGGTGGCGAAGTGGAACGGGTTTTAGGTATGGTGGACGGTTGTATCCTGATTGTCGATGCTAACGAAGGGCCGATGCCCCAGACGCGTTTTGTGCTGAAAAAAGCCCTAGAAAAGGGATTAAGACCGATTGTCGTGGTTAATAAAATCGATCGCCCTAACGTGGATCCTAACCTAGCCGTGGACAAAGTTTTCGATCTGTTTGTGGAACTGGGCGCCGATGACGACCAATGTGATTTTACTACTCTGTTCGCTTCCGGGATGCAAGGATTCGCCAAAGAAAGCCTCGAAGACGAAGACAAAGATATGCAGCCCCTGTTTGAGGCGATTTTACACCACGTTCCACCACCGGCCGGGGACGTTAACAAACCCCTACAGCTGCAAGTAACCACCCTCGATTACTCGGAATACTTAGGACGCATCGTTATCGGCCGCATCCATAACGGCGTAATTAAAGCCGGTCAACAGGCTGCTTTAGTAAAGGATACGGGCGCGGTTGTCAAGGGTAAAATAACAAAACTTCTTGGTTTTGAAGGTCTTAAACGGGTGGAACTAAACGAGGCCAGCGCCGGTAATATCGTTGCTGTGGCTGGTTTTGCCGACGCTAACATCGGAGAAACCGTAACTTTAGCCGATGACCCGCAAGCTTTACCCCTAATTAAAGTCGATGAACCGACCCTACAAATGACCTTCTCGGTGAACGATTCTCCCTTTGCCGGTCAGGAAGGCACTTTTGTCACCTCGCGGCAAATTCGCGATCGTCTGATGCGAGAATTAGAAACTAACGTCGCCCTACGGGTGGAAGAAAGTGATTCCGCCGAGAAATTCCTGGTTTCGGGCCGGGGAGAACTGCATTTAGGCATTCTCATCGAAACCATGCGTCGGGAAGGCTACGAATTCCAAGTATCGCAGCCGCAGGTTATCTATCGGGAAATTAACGGTCAACCCTGCGAACCCTACGAATACCTCGTTTTAGATGTACCCGAAGAAGCGGTGGGTTCCAGTATCGAACGTCTCGGCCAACGGAAAGGGGAAATGCAGGATATGCAGACGGGCAGCAATGGCCGTACTCAATTGGAATTCGTGATTCCGGCCCGGGGTTTAATCGGTTTCCGGGGCGAATTTATCCGTCTGAGTCGCGGTGAGGGGATTATGAACCATAGTTTCCTCGAATATCGTCCTTTCTCCGGGGAATTAGCCACCCGTTACAATGGCGTGATTACTGCCTTTGAGGAAGGAGTGGCCACTTTCTACGCCCTCAAAAACGCCGAGGACCGGGGGGTATTCTTTATTACTCCTGGGACAAGAGTGTATAAAAACATGATTATCGGCGAAAGCAACCGGCCCCAGGACGTGGAGATCAATATCTGCAAAACTAAACAGTTAACTAACCATCGTTCCGCCACCGGGGATGAATTGGTTCAGTTACAATCCCCCGTGGATATGAGTCTCGAACGCGCCCTCGAATACATTGGACCAGATGAGTTGGTAGAAATTACCCCGAAATCGATCCGTCTGCGTAAATTACCGGTGAAAAAGTTAGCCAAACGTTAATCGGTTTTGACAAAATCCGGCGGCAATTTTGCCATGGCCATTGCCGCTAAAAGGGGCAGCAATGGCTCGAAGTTGACATCCTCGCCGCCCTAAAAGTGCGGCGATTCCTAAACCTCACGATTTAAGTTTCTGCTTCCACCACCGTCGCATACCACAGTTAAAAAACCATGTACTGTCTTACACACCGTCCACTTGGTTTTCGAGACTGGCCTTTTAATTCTAACGTAAAGCCAACCTAGAACGGCGGGGTTTCAGACCCAAAATTTCCGATGATCGGTAATTGGTTAAGATTGAGATCTAACAAAGAAATCCACTCAGATTTTCAACAAAACTGAGATGATAGAAAAAAGTGCCTTGAGTTTGAGGGTAAAGAATCTGCTGTGAGCTATTCTGCTACTTTGATGCGACATCCGATGTTTCCCGCCGCGTCGGACAGCAATCGTCTTCGTCTCTTTTCGGGATCCGCTAATGTATCTCTTGCCCAAGAGGTGGCCCGTTATCTGGGCATGGATGTGGGTCCGATGATTCGTAAACGTTTCGCCGATGGTGAATTGTACATCCAGATTCAGGAATCGATCCGGGGCTGTGATGTCTATTTAATTCAACCCTGTTGCAATCCCGTCAACGATCATTTGATGGAATTGTTGATCATGATCGATGCCTGTCGTCGTGCTTCTGCCCGACAAATTACCGCCGTAATTCCCTATTATGGTTATGCTCGCGCCGATCGCAAAACCGCCGGCCGGGAATCGATCGCCGCTAAACTGGTGGCTAATCTGATCACGGAAGCGGGGGCAAGTCGCGTGCTGGCCATGGATTTGCATTCAGCCCAAATTCAAGGTTATTTCGATATTCCCTTCGATCACGTTTACGGTTCCCCAGTGGTGGTGGACTATCTTCTCAGTAAACAATTACCCGATATCGTCGTGGTTTCTCCCGATGTGGGTGGGGTGGCTAGGGCGCGGGCTTTTGCCAAAAAACTCAATGATGCGCCCCTAGCAATTATTGATAAACGCCGGCAAACCCATAATGTGGCGGAAGTGATGAACTTGATCGGCGATGTTAAGGATAAAACGGCGGTTTTAGTCGATGATATGATCGATACGGCCGGTACGATCGCTCAAGGGGCGCAGTTACTGAAAGCCAAGGGGGCGCGACAGGTTTATGCTTGTGCCACCCATCCGGTTTTTTCCGGTCCTGCGATCGAGCGTTTATCCAGTGGCATAGTCGAGGAGGTGATCGTTACTAACACGATTCCCGTCCCCCAAGAACATTTTTTCCCGCAACTGAAAGTCTTGCCGGTTGCCCCGATTCTGGGTGAGGCCATATGGCGCATTCATGAGGACAATTCCGTAAGTAATATGTTTAAATAGGGTCTGCTGAATAAATCTAAAAACCTTGCTGGATAAGACTTTTAGCCTTTTTTGAAATCCAAAAGTACCAGATATGGGAGTGATCAGGGGGAAATTCAGCTACTTTTTCCC
>NZ_JAJTDH010000108.1:0-9232 GCF_021300285.1 Microcystis sp. 49638_E5
TTTCTATTAAGCTCAACATATATTTGAAAGGTTGGCGGTCACTCCTCATTTTACCTGATAGTGATCGCTTTTACTTTTGATATTCTGATGGGAGAATGAAACAGCCCTACCCTTATCAAGGGGGGCAGGGGGGATCGAACCTAAAATCCATTTTTAATTTAATTATAACCAGCTACTTAGTAGGAAGACAGAGATCAATTGGCCGCACCGATATTATGATCATGATCAATATTTTTTCTCTCTCACCCCCATGACAAGCGCCGATCAATCTCAACCCCTGCCTAGGGATGACTATTTTCACTACCAAAATTGTTGGTATCCTGTGTTATTCGTGCAGGATTGGCAAAAAAATCCCTACTCTTTCTCTCTTTATGGGCAACCATTGCTAATATTTCGCGATCAACAGGGAAAATGGGGCTGTTTGCTTGATCGCTGTCCCCATCGCTTGGCTAAACTCTCCACAGGACAGATGATCGCTGGGCGTTTAGAATGTTTGTACCATGGTTGGCAGTTCGAGACGGATGGAAAATGTTCCCATATTCCCCAACTGCCAGTTAATACCCCGATTCCCCGCAATGCCAAGGTTAAATCCTATAGGGTGATGGAACGTCAGGGAGTCCTCTGGGTTTGGTTAGGAGAAGAGGAAACAGCGAAAGAAAGCGATATTCCTATCATCAAAGACCTAGAAGACCCCAATTGTGTCTATACCGATTATGTCATCGATTTTCCCTATGAACAGGGCTATTTACTCGAAAATCTCCTCGATCCCGCCCATGTTAATATTAGCCATGATCGCAGCGAATTCGGGGCAAAACGGGAAAATGCTCAACCGTTAGCCTTCCAAATCCTCGAAATCTCGGCGCGAGGAATTCGCAGTCAGTGGCGCAATAGCCGCAATCCGCAAGAAAGCTGGAAATATCTGGATTTTATAGCCCCTAATCTCGTTCATTATCGTTTTTCTCTGCCTAATCCCGATTGGTGTGCTGGATTGGCTTTATACGGGATTTCTCTGGGTCAAGGTCGTTCTCGCTTACTGATGCGACGTTACCAAAATTTTGCCGTTAACTCCCGTCAATACCGTTGGCGCTGGTTGGAACATCTGCGTCAAAGTCGCATCCTCGAAGATGATCTACCTTTAATTCAAAGTCAGCAGCAAATGGTGGAAAAGTCAAGAGATAGTTTACAAAAATTATACTTACCCTTAAAAAGTTCCGATGCCTTGGTGATTGAGTTACGTCAATGGTTCGATCGCTATGGGGACTCTTTCCCCTACTATCAAGGCTACACCAGCCAGCGGACAACGGCGATCGATTTATCCGATCCTTTACCCCTCGATCGCTATTCTCGTCACACTGTCCACTGTCGCACCTGTAGCGATGCCCATGAAAACATGGTAAAAACTAAACAAATTGCGATTTTAATGGGGATATTATTAGTTTTACTGGCAATTTTATCCCCAAATCAGTCTATCTATCAAATTACTGCCCTTATTTTCGCAATTTTGGCTTTGGCAGTAGCGATCGCCGCCAATTATACCCGCACAAAATTTGAACGCACCTATGAGAAAAAAGCCCATACCAAACTACAGTAATAAGTAGGGTCTGCTGAAAAAGTTTTTCCTGGGGGCAGGGTGTGGGGTGTGGGGTGTGGGGTGTGGGGTTTTACCGGTTTTGAGGGGGCCAATTACCTAATTTTCAGGGAAAAAGTCCAGGAATTTTCCCCCTGATCACTCCCATGCCCGGTACTTTTTGATTGACAAAAAGTCTAAAAGTCTTACCCAACAAGGTTTTTAGATTTATTCAGCAAACCCTAAGTAGGGTCTGCTGAAAAAGTTTATTGGTGGGGTTAGGAGTCAGGAGAGTTAGGGATAAGATTTCTACTACAAAAATCTGCCTAAATCGAATTCGGTTGTGGCAGTAATTTCTCGAAAACGTTCTTGACTGATAATTAACAATAATCTTTCAGTATAATCCACCGCACCGCGCAATTCTCGTTCTAATCTTGCTAAACCAGCGTTGGCATATTCCTCGAAAATTGTCACTCGCAAAGCTTCCGAATCTACCCCGTGGGGAGAAAGAATTTTCGTGTCTTGGAATTCATTGACTGCCAATAATTTGATTAGGGTATCGTAGCCACGAGAAATAAAAATTTCCAGGTTAATAGGTGAGGGTTCCTTCGCTACATTTTCTATGGCCAGCCTCTCTTGATATCTTACCCCTAAAGCCGCCGCAAAAGCGATGACATCAGCATAGGTCTGAAAAGGACCAATTCCCTGATTAAAATTAACTAAGGACTGGACAAATTCCCCTTTATCTCTAGCAATACGCACTCGATGAATGGACATATTTACCAAGTAAAAAGTTAAAAAGTTTACAAAATTCAGAAGATAGAAATCAGGAGTATTGATGAACTAATTGATCTATTTTAAGGATAAGTTTTAATTAGTCCTTTAGCTTGGTAAACATGAAATTGTTCGATGGCGACACCACCGCGCTTGATCGGAATGACAGCTACTTTAGTTATATCTTGGAAATAGGGACGGTAGCGATCGATTATTTCTGGTCTTTCTAGAGAACTATTTGTAGTAATTAATAAACCATTTTTACCGATCCATTCTTGAGGATTAAACCAAATTTGATAACCCCTTTGATCGTTGTTAAAACAAGTGACGGGAATAGGAACTAGGGGATAAAGAGCCATATCTAGCCATGCTGTCACATAAAAACTATGGGTAAAAACGAAGCTAGAATCTTTTAATAGTGCTAATAATTCGGGCGAATTAGCAAAGCCTTGGCGCAGTTGATCGATATCGACAATTTCCCGAGAAGGGTCTTGTTCTGGGGCAATAATTCCCCCAAAGATTGCGTATTGACTAGGTTTTTGGAAAGTGCCAAAAGTAACGTGAAGCATTGCTATAGATAAAACAGTAACGAGAAAAATTCCTGATCCCCATAACCATCTTTTTACCCAGATTCGAGAAGATTGCTGCCAAGTAGTGGCCTTTTCTCCTAATAAAATCGTGCAGGACCAGAACCCGGGTAAAATCCAACTAGGGGCGAGATAATGGGAAGCACCCACATAAAGCATTCCCAGGATTAAAGGCAGAGAAACCGAGAGAATTAACCATTTTTTTAGGGATTCTTCTTCTCGATGAAAAAATCTTTTTTTCGAGATAAAGTTAGGAATTTGTTCGCCAAAGCTTTTAAATGTCACCCACCACATCGGCAAACCGAAAGGAGGAAACATCGTGGCGATACTAATGCCAACAACCGAGAGAATACCGAGAATATTAAAGTTTTTGGGTTCTCCAGAAAAACGGTCTTCTAAATGAAAGCGAAAGGAAATCCAATCATGGTTAATATTCCAGTAGATAATCGGCAATAAAGTTATCAAAAAGAGAATAAATCCTAATCCCAACCAAGGGGATCTAAATACAGGCCAATAGCGGGGAGTAGTCAGACAAAATAAAACTAAACCAAAACCCAAAATAAAGCCGTGATATTTACTTAAAACCGCCAATCCTACGGCAAGTCCAATATAAGCGAGACGATAGCTAGGATGATAGTTTTTTCCCCGAATTGGCCAGAATTCTTGGGCAGCTAAATAGACTGTTAATGACCAAAAAAAGATTAAAGGACTATCTGGCTGCGAAAGAATCCCGAAGACGATCCCATAGATGGGGATGAGAGTGGCGATCGCTAAAGTCATTCTGGCGACCGGCAGACTGAACAATTTTAAAGCTGTCAGATATAGTAAGCAGAGGCTGCCAGTATAGAGGAGGAGAGTACCGAAGCGAATGGTAAATTGATTGACTAATCCCGTGATCCAAGTCCCAAAACCCGTGGAAATCGCTACTATTGGCGGATGATCGAAATAACTCCAATCCAGATTATGGCTGTAAACGTAATAATATGCCTCATCGTACCCCGGATAAAGCCCCAGGGCGATGATGATTCTAAACAGGAGTCCACCGATGAGCAGATAAACGGCAATGCGATCGCTAAGTATTTTGGTCAAAATTCTTACCTCATTTCATCGCTAAAACTGATGTTAGAGACGGGAGATTTTTGGGGTTGCCAGATTCGAGATTTGTGCATCTATGGCAAGGTTAGATTTAAGTGTGATCTTTAGTTACTATATCACCAACTCTGTCATCTCTTAGACCTTGGCTATCAACCAATTCTCCCTAGGCGTTGCTGATTGACGATATGAAACTAGGATTAAGGGAACGGGGAACTTAGATAAAACTGATGTTAATTAAATAACTTTTGCCGCCATCAAATCAATAATAATCAGGGCCATAGATTGCAGAATTAATAATCTTAAGTGGGTAGGTGTTAAAAGTTGTCAGGCACCCCCCTTATCAAGGGGGGATTAAGGGGGGATCAAGGGGGGATTAAGGGTAGGGTTGATTCATGAATCAACCCTACAAAGCACGACGTTTTGAAAAATTTTCAGATATTTATTCCGATGAGAGAATGAAACGACCCTAGGGGTATCAGGGGAAGTACCCAGAATCTGAGCTGCTTCCCCTATCTATACTAATCTCTGTGCCTTAACAAAACCCAGTTAAAAACCCCCACCCTAGCTAGGTTGGACGAGATTATTTAAGCCATAAACCACTTTAACGCTGATAATCTTATCCTGATCGGTAAGTTCTTCTAACACCTCTTTTCCCTCGACTAAATAGCCAAAAACCGAATAACGACCATCCATGAGATTAAACCCCGGAGGAGTTAATTCATTATCGAATTTAAAGAAAAAGAATTGCGAGGAACCTCCATTAGGATTAGTATCCGGACGTGCTAGGGCCACCGCACCAAAAGCGTTAAAAGGTAAGGCGAGACTGGGTAAGTAAATCCCTAATTCTTCGAGAGTATTGCCATAAACTGGTTCTTCTTCCCCTTTAATCAAAATTTCTAAGGGAATAGAGCGATATTGTTTAGTTTTCGGGTCAATAAACCCCTCTTCTGCACCGACGGGATCCCCAGTTTGCACAACGAAATTATCTTCGCTGCGAATAAAGGGTAAACCGTCATAAAAACCCCGTTGGACTAAATCCACAAAGTTACCCCCATTAATCGGAGCGCTGTAACCATCCACAACGATGGTTAAATCTCCTTTGGTGGTCTGCATCTCTATGGTGGCACGTCCTCGCAATTGCGGCAAGTTAGCGTATTCCGGGGGAACGTTAAAGGGAAAACCCACCACCATTAATTCTTCTAAAGCGGTGATATGATTGAGCAATTCCCGTCTGGTTGACCAAACTGCCTCTTTATCCTTCGCTTCTACGGCCGTATCGAGGGCTGCCACTCCCGTTTTGAGTTTTTCGATTAATTCCTCCCCTTGGCTTTTACTGGCTTCGGGAACACTATCTAAGATAGCCTTGCTTTTGGTAGAAAGGGCATAATTGGCATCCTTGACATCTTTTTTAATCGGACTCCAACGCTTGGCCCGCAGATGTTTGGCAATATCTTCGATCGATTGTTGCACTTGACGAATTGGTTTATTATCTATGGGTAAGGCATTGCGTAAAATAGCAGTGGGATCCGTTACCGCATCACCCTGAGCAAGCACAGCCAGAGCAGGGGCAGTCCCCTTAACCGTGAACAGACTTAAGATTAAAAATAGTGCTAGGGCAATACTAGCGCCGCTTTTTAAGAAAAATTTGCCCGATTCGCGTAATCTTGTCTTTATTTTCATATTTTGGTCGGTTCCTCAATGGCCATACCTATCCAAAATACTTGTAGGCTTTTAGGGGAACCCTTGTCAATAGCTAAGAAAATCGATCGAAGCCATCAGTAATCAGTAATCAGTTATCAGTTATCAGTTATCAGTTGTCAGTTCACCCATTACTGTTTACTGAAAAAAGGCTCCCCAATTCCCCAATTCCCCAATTCCCCAATTCCCCACTTCCCCACCTCCCCACCTCCCCACTTCCCCACCTCCCCACTTCCCCACCTCCCCCACCTCCCCCACCTCCCCAATTCCCCACCTCCCCAATTCATAATTCATAATTTATAATTTATAATTCCCACTCCCTTTTTTTACCTTTTATGACCATAATTGTCGATTATCGCTTTCCGCCCGCTATTAATGCCGAAAAACAGGCAAAAACGATCGCTATCGGTCAAACCGCCGGCACTTGGAGCGAGCGCCACAGTCATCGTCAAGAGCAGCTGCAACAACACCTAGCGGAAGTGGTGGGGATCAGGGAGGAAGCCGACGGTTATAAGGTGGCTAGGGTGCGTTTTCCCCAGATAAACGTTGAAAATGACATCGCCAGTCTTTTAACCATGATTTTCGGCAAATATTCCATGGCTGGAGCCGGAAAAGTGGTGGGGGTGTATCTCCCCGAAAGCTACGGCACAAAAGCCAAGCTGGGAATCACAGGAATTAGGCAACGTTTGGGGGTTTATGATCGACCTCTAGTTATGGCAATTTTTAAACCCGCTTTAGGACTATCAGCGCAAGATCACGCCGATATCCTGCGAGAAGTGGCTTTTGCTGGCTTAGACGTGATTAAAGATGATGAAATCATGGCGGATCTTCCCGTGGCTCCCACCCACGAGCGCCTAGATTGTTGTCGCCGAGTTTTGGAGGAAGTGCGGCAGCAAACCGGTAGAAATGTTCTCTATGCGGTCAATGTCACTGGAAAAGCGGACGAATTGCAGAGAAAAGCCCGTTTATTGGTGAAACATGGGGCTAATGCCCTGTTATTAAACGTTCTTACCTACGGTTTTTCCGTTTTAGAAGCTTTAGCCAGTGATCCGGCGATCGATGTTCCTATTTTCGCCCATCCTGCCTTTGCTGGGGCGATGTGTGCCGGTACTGATACGGGATTAGCCTATTCTGTGGTTTTGGGGACGATGATGGCCCACGCAGGAGCCGATGCGGTGCTATATCCCGCCGCTTACGGTAGTTTACCCTTCGATCCCCGGGAGGAGGGCAAAATTCGCGATATTTTGCGCGATAGAAACGTTTTTCCGGTTCCCTCGGCCGGTATTCGTCCCGGTATTGTTCCCCAGGTCCTTGGGGATTACGGACGTAATGTTATCCTCAATGCGGGAACCGGAATTATGGACCACCCATCGGGACCTGCCAGTGGTGTGAGGGCTTTTTTTGAAGCTTTAGCCAGAATAGAAGCGGGTGAGTCTTTTGATCCCGCCAATTTGCCCGAAGGAGCCTTAAAACAGGCAATTCTAGAGTGGGGTTAAGCGCAACTTTTTCAAATGCACTATATAGGGTTTGCGGCAAAAAGTTTTTCTTGGGGGCAGGGTGTGGGGTGTGGGGTGTAGGGTTTTACCGATTTTCAGGTGGTCAACTACCTAATTTTCAGGGAAAAAGTACCTGAATTTTCCCCCTGATCACTCCCATATCCGGTACTTTTTGATTGACAAAAGGTCTAAAAGTCTTACCCAACAAGGTTTTTAGATTTATTCAGCAGCCCCTATAAAGACATTTTGTCAAGTATTTTTAGGAAAAATTAACAAATAACTTCCCGTTTTAGATAGGGTTGCAGCACTTCCGGCACTTTTACTGTCCCGTCCGGCTGTTGATAATTTTCTAGGACAGCGGCCATAGTACGACCGATCGCTAATCCCGAACCGTTGAGGGTGTGGACAAAATTAGTGCCTTTTTGTCCTTTTTCTTTAAAGCGAATATTTGCCCGTCGTGCCTGAAAGTCTCTAAAATTAGAACAACTGGAAATTTCCCGATAGGTATTAGCCGAAGGTAGCCACACTTCTAAGTCATAACATTTGGCCGCCGAAAAACCCAAGTCACCAGTACACAATTCAATCACGCGATAGGGCAACTGTAAAGCTTGCAGGATTGCCTCCGCATTAGCGACTAAACTTTCGTGTTCCTGAGCAGAAGCGTCAGGATGGACGATTTTGACCATTTCCACCTTATTAAATTGATGCAAACGGATCAAGCCCCTCGTATCCTTGCCATAGCTGCCCGCTTCTCGACGAAAACAAGGGGTATAGGCACAGTGTTTGATCGGTAATTGCTCCGATGAGAGGATTTCATCGCGATAGAGGTTAGTTACGGGTACTTCTGCCGTTGGTGCTAACCAAAGCTCATCATCTCGACATTTAAAGCTTTCTTCCGCAAATTTCGGCAGTTGTCCCGTCCCGCGCAGGGAGTCACTATTGATCAGAATTGGCGGTAAAACTTCTGTATAACCGGCGACAATATGGCGATCGAGCATAAAATTAATTAAAGCTCTTTCTAGGGCTGCCCCGAGGGCGATAAGATTAACAAAACGACTCTGGGCGATCTTTACTGCCCGTTCAAAGTCTAAAATGCCCAATTTTTCCCCAATTTCCCAGTGAGGCAAAATATTCGGGTTGGTGGGTTTATATTCTTCTCCCCAGCGTCTGACTTCGACATTTTCCCGTTCATCCTTACCGATGGGAGTGGTTTCACTGGGTAAATTGGGTAAATCTAAGATTTTTTGGTCAATGGCCGCTTTAATGGCTTTTTCCTGCGGTTCTAATTGAGCTAGTTTACTTTTAATCTCGTTTCCTTCTGTTTTCATTGCCAAAATTTCGGGACTGTTGACATCGCTGCCACTTTTCACTTTTTGTCCCACCAGTTTACCGATTTCGTTACCCCGGGCCTGTAAACTGCTGCGTTCTAACTCTAAAGCCTTCTGTTGTTGATTTAACTGGATAATAGGGGCAATATCATAACTACCTCCCCGACTATCTAAGCGTTTCTGCACTTCCTCTGGATTTTCTCTAATTTGCTTTAGGTCTAACATGGTACGAGTCAGTAAAAAATAAAAAGTAAGTGGGAGAGTCGGGGAATTGGCAGCCTGAGGAGAAATGTTGTCAACCGCTAACCAATGGTCAATAATAACTCAAAACTTAACTAAAATATCGGTTAAAAGCCGCCGGTAAAATTAGCGGCAGCGGAAACTGGGGTATTGTAAAGTTTAAATACAAATATGGTCATATATAGTCATTCATGGTAATATGTACAGACAAAACTATCGGACTAGGCAAAAAAACAGGAATAAGTTATCGAACGGCTTGGAGGTGGTGGAAACAAGGGAATTTAACAGGCTATCAATTGCCTTCTGGTACAATTATCACAACGGATGACAACCCTTCAAAACCCGACGCTGAGTTAAAAGACAACGGATAATATGTTAGTAGCAGAAAGACACATTATCAAGAAAGGACATCGATTCTGGGCTGAGATAGATAATTTATCTTGGCAG
>NZ_JAJTDH010000001.1:0-96726 GCF_021300285.1 Microcystis sp. 49638_E5
GACCATTGGAGGGATCGGGGGTAAAATTCAGGTACTTTTTCCCTGAAAATTAGGTAACTGACTACCTCAAAATCGGTAAAACCCTACACCCCACACCCCACACCCTGCCCCCACGAAAAACTTTTTCAGCAGCCCCTACTTAGGTAATTGACCAGATGAAAATCGGTAAAACCCTACACCCCACATCCCACACCCTACCCCCACGAAAAACTTATTCAGCAAACCCTAAATACAGTTCCTTATTTGGTTTTGCCAAAGATTCATTAACTGAGTTTCCATTGCTTTAATCCAGGTAGCCGGTTGAAATAGTGGTAAATCTCCCTGTTTTTGCTGCCATTGCTGAGTGAATTGGCGCAGTTCCTCCCAGTGGGTCCCCCAATAAATTGCTTGGACTTGATAGGATTCCCTACTTTCACAGACAAAAGATTCTAAACCAGCAGCGTGGCAAATACTCATCCCCATTCGCGAAGCAAAAGTATCTCCAGGACAAGTCAGTAAAGGAACGCCAGCTTGAATGGCGCAAACAGAAGTCGCTCCGCCATTATACAGAAACGTGTCTAAAAACAAATCTGCCTGCCGACACACAGAGATGAATTCCCATGGGGAACGCTGAACTAAAAAGACAAGACGCTCTGGGTCAACGCCTGCGGTTTTCGCTTTTGCTCGCAGGGTTTGGGAAATATCCTCAGAAGACTCCGCCAACCACAGCACAGCGTTGGGTACAGCTTGCAAAATCTCCAGCCAGCAAGCAAAGAGTTCAGGCGACCATTTATCAGTGCGATTAAAACAAGCATAGACAAATCCCTCGTCTGGTAATCCCAGTTCCGACCGCGATGGCGGTGGTTCAGAAAAAGACAAAGGAGTAGTAACAAAAACGTGGGGTAATTCCACTAAAGTTTCCCTGTAATATTCCGCCAAATCTGGGGGAATTAAAAAGCGATCGCCCAGAATGTAGGGGATAAAATCTGCACCAAGGGTATCAGGATAACCCAGATAGTGGAGTTGCAGGGGAGCCGAAGGATACAGAAGCAATAGCAGCCCTAGAAAAAGCCTTAGAAAAAGAAGCGGAAAACTCGATCGCCACCGTGATTAAATTGGCCATATCTCAGTTACAACGGCAAGAGGCTGACATCAACACCATGGACGACCATGAGAAGGACAACCTAAAATCTTTTCGCTAATTTTGCCATAGACTGCACCCTTTGCTTCTAAAATGGGCTATTGCGGCTAGACCCGAATATTGGTCTAGCATTTGCCCGTAGACTGAATAAAGCACGTTATAAAGATTATGGCCAAAGTTCTGGTATCCGATTCGATCGATCCGGTAGGAGTAGAAATTCTGTCACAGGTTGCCCAAGTGGACGTGAAAACAGGACTATCCGCCGAGGAAATCATTCAAATTATCCCCGAATACGACGCACTGATGCTCCGTTCCAGTACCCGCGTCACTAAGGAAATCGT
This sequence comes from Microcystis sp. 49638_E5, assembly GCF_021300285.1. Lineage (NCBI taxonomy): Bacteria > Bacillati > Cyanobacteriota > Cyanophyceae > Chroococcales > Microcystaceae > Microcystis > Microcystis sp. 49638_E5. The sequence continues at coordinate 1,462 of NZ_JAJTDH010000001.1, forward strand.
CGAAGCGGGCAGCAAACTACAAATTATCGGCCGCGCAGGGGTAGGAGTCGATAATATCGATGTTCCCGCGGCCACCCGTCAGGGGATTATTGTCGTTAACTCTCCCGAAGGTAACACGATCGCCGCTGCCGAACACGCCTTGGCCATGATGTTATCCCTCTCCCGTCATATTCCCGATGCCAATCAGTCGGTAAAAGCGAATAAATGGGAAAGAAATCGCTTTATCGGCACAGAAGTTTATAAAAAGAACCTAGGAGTCGTCGGTTTAGGGAAAATTGGTTCCCACGTCGCCGCCGTTGCTAGATCCCTAGGCATGAAAATTCTCGCCTACGATCCCTTTATTTCCAAAGAACGCGCCGATCAACTCGGTTGCACCCTAGTGGATCTGGAACTACTCTTTGCCGAGTCCGATTTTATCACCCTCCACGTCCCGAAAACTCCCGAAACCCAGCATCTCATCGGTCGGGAAACCCTCCCTAAGATGAAACCCACGGTCCGCATCATTAACTGTTCCCGCGGCGGCATTATCGACGAGTTGGCTTTAATTGAAGCCCTCGAATCCGGTAGAATCGCCGGGGCAGCCTTGGATGTATTTGAACAGGAACCTTTAGGCGAATCTAGATTAAGAGAATTATCTAACGTCATCCTCACTCCCCACCTAGGCGCATCGACTACGGAAGCACAGGTTAATGTGGCTATTGATGTGGCCGAACAAATTCGCGATGTCCTCCTCGGTTTGCCAGCGCGTTCGGCCGTTAATATCCCCGGACTAACTCCCGATGTTATGGAAAAACTGCGCCCTTACCTGCAATTAGCGGAAACTATGGGTAATCTCGTCAGCCAGTTAGCAGGAGGTCGCTGTGACTCGTTAAATGTCCGTTTACAGGGAGAATTGGCCACTAAAGACAGTCAACCCCTGGTGATAGCGGCAATTAAGGGTTTACTTTCCCAAGCCCTCCGGGAACGGGTAAACTATGTTAATGCGGCGATCGAAGCTAAGGAACGCGGTATCCGGGTAATCGAAACCCGGGATGCTTCCACCCGCGACTATTCGGGATCGATTCATTTGGAAGCCAATGGTTCCATGGGGACCCATTCCGTCACCGGAGCGCTGTTAAGTACGGGAGAAATCCGCATTACTGACCTCGATGAGTTCCCCATTAACGTGCCTCCGAGTAATCATATGTTATTCACCCTTCACCAAGATATGCCCGGTATTATCGGCAAAATTGGCGCACTTTTAGGCAGTTTTAATGTCAATATCGCCAGTATGCAGGTAGGACGCAAAATTATTCGCGGTGACGCAGTTATGGCCCTGAGTCTCGATGATCCTCTACCGGAAGGTCTTCTCTCGGAAATTACTAAAGTCCCCGGTATCCGCGATGCTTACACGGTAAAACTCTAGATTAAATCAGTTATCAGCTTCTGAAGGCAAGAGGCAACCCCCCACCCCCCTAGGGTTGATTCAAGGTAGGGTTGATTCATGAATCAACCCTACTACCGACATCGGGGGGGTCGGGGGGCAAGGGGGGCTAATCTAAGAATAAGCGGTTTAAATGCGTCTTAGCTTAATCAGTAATCAGTGAAAGGAAAGCTCGGAACTTGCCACTTAATACTTTTGACTGAAAACCCAAATCTGATAACTGATACCTAATCACTGATAACTGATATATGTCTAATAGTTGGTGGGAAATTACGGTTTTGTGCGAACCTAGTCTCGAAGAAACGGTTTTCTGGAGACTGGAAGATTTTGGCTGTTCGGGAACGGCCACCGCTAAAAAACAATCCTCTTTAGAGGTTAGGGCCTATATACCAGAAATTAAAGCGCAATTGCCTGATTTAGAGGCACTAAGCCTCTGGTTAAAGCAAGATGCTTTGATTTTAGGTTTTTCTGAACCTGTCAGCCATTGGCAGTTAATGGACGAGGAAGACTGGGCCAGCAGTTGGAAACAACATTGGCAGATCAGCGAGATCGGCGATCGCTTTTTGATCTGTCCTGCTTGGTTAAATCCCCCGGAAAATAACGAGAGATTGGTGATTAAAATTGACCCCGGTTCCGCTTTCGGCACGGGAACGCATCCCACCACCCAATTATGCCTAGAATCCCTAGAAATGCGTTTAAGTAGCCATCCAGAGAATAAAATTATCGCCGATATCGGTTGTGGTTCTGGCATACTGGCGATCGGGGCGATTTTATTAGGGGCCAAAAAAGTTTATGCTGTGGATACAGATCCGCTGGCGGTGAGTGCGACGTATAGTAATCGCCATCTCAACGGGATTAACCCCGAAAATTTGGCTATTAATCACGGTAGTGTCGGGGAGTTATTAGAATTAATTCCCGATGGTGTCGATGGCATCGTTTGTAATATTTTAGCCGAGACAATTATCGCTTTAATGCCCGAAATCACCCGTCTGGCAAAACCCACCACTTGGGGAATTTTAAGCGGCATCCTTGTTACCCAAGCACAAGCAGTTACAGATATTTTAGAACCCCAAGGCTGGACAGTGGCTGCCCTGTGGAAACGTCAAGAATGGTGTTGTCTGCAAATTCGTCGCGCTGTGGATTAATATAGCTGTCAGCCTGGAATCAGTTATCAGTTATCAGTTATCAGTGAGCAGTTATCAGATTTGAGTTTTCAGTGAGCAGTATCAAGTGAGGAGTATTAAATGGCATTAACAGTGCTGTCTTGTCACTTCACTGATTACTAAGTAGGTAGGCGTTAAAAATTATCAGATGCCCCCCTTATTAAGGGGGGATTAAGGGGGGATCCCCCCGCCTATCGGCACCCCCCTTATCAAGGGGGGCAGGGGGGATCGAACCTAAAATCCATTTTTAATTTAATTATAACCAGCTACTTATTTACTATTTACTATTTACTGAAAAAAGCATCCATGACTCAAGATAGTTTTCGCATCAGTTTCGCTCCCTTATCTTTGCAGGAAGTATATCAATTAGCCGATGATGGGGCTAATGGGGCTATTGTACTAATGAGTGGTACTGTACGGGAGCAAACCGACGGTAAACCAGTTATTTATCTTGATTATCAGGCCTACGAACCCATGGCGATGGAGGTTTTCCGGCAAATTGCTCGGCAAATTCGGCAAACCTGGCCCGATACTAATCGAGTTGTCATTCACCATCGCACCGGTAAGCTAAAAATCGGTGAAATTAGCGTTTTAGTAGCGGTGGGTTGTCCCCATCGGGGGGAAGCTTTCGCAGCCTGTCGTTATGCTATTGATACTCTCAAGCATAATGCCCCGATCTGGAAAAAAGAATACTGGTCTGATGGTTCTAGTCAATGGGTTAGTATTGGGGCTTGTGAACTGGAAAATCGATAAATGGGGTTAAGGATGGGTTTATTTACCCATCCTCGGAATAATTAGGCAGCTATGACGGTTTTTTCCGCCATTAATGCCTCTTGGCGTTGGAATTCGGCTAATTGTGCCGTAATTTCATCCCGGACAATCTGACGGTATTCAAGGAAATGCTCGTTGTGGGCGCAGACAGTGATATAGTGTTCGGCATTGGCGGGATTATGACGCAAAATACCGAATAAATTCTGCCAGAATTTCCAGCGAGTGGAACGTTTAAAGCCCTGTCGCCAGATAATTACCGCTAGGGCATAGAGATCGGCCCGGCGAGGCAGTTTAAAGGCAGGTTTCGCTTTAGGTGCGCCTAATTTCAGGAAACAGCGATAGGTGCGATCGAGAAATACCTCCGGATCGTACAATTTCCAGAAGGCTTCAATATATTCTGTGGCAATATCTTCGATCGGCCGGGTGGGAACGAAATTCATTAGGGTACTTTGGTTAATGTCCTGTTTCCCCGTTAATCGTAGTCGTCCTTCTTTTTCCAAGCGAGTCCATAGGGCGGTATTGGGTAAAGCTTGTAACATTCCGAAGAGAGCCGTGGGAATGGCCGCTTCTTCGACAAAATTAATAATGCGATCGGCCGCTCCTTTTTTCTCGCCATCAAAACCGATGATAAATCCCGCCATAGGGCGCAATCCAGCTTTAATAATCTTATCTACCGTCTCGGTTAAGGAACTACGGGTATTTTGGAATTTTTTGGTTAATTGTAAACTTTCTTCGTCGGGGGTTTCAATACCTAAAAAGACCGCATCAAAGTAACAATCGACCATCATTTCCATTAATTCGGGATCGGCGGCTAAATCTACCGATGCTTCCGTGTTAAACCGGAAAGGATACTGGTGTTCTTCTTGCCAAACCTTTAATTCTTTGAGGAGTAATTTAACGTTGCGCTTGTTGCCGATAAAATTATCATCCACCATGAACACGCCCCGACGCCAACCTAATTCGTAGAGATAATCTAATTCTTTTAATAATTGTGCGGGGGTTTTGGTGCGGGGTTTACGACCATAGAGAACGATAATATCGCAAAATTCGCACTGGAAGGGACAGCCCCGCGAAAACTGCACCGACATGGAATCATAAGCTTCAAAATCGAGCAGATCGTAGCGTGGGATCGGGGTAATTGTCACATCGGGTTTTTCTGTGGTGCGGAAAACACCTTTGGTTTCTCCTCTTGCCAATGCTTCCACAAACATCGGGATGGTGATTTCTCCCTCATCGAGAATCAGAAAATCGGCCTCGGCCACTTCATGGGGGATAGAAGTGGGATAGGGACCACCCACAGCCACCAGTTTACCCCGTTGTTTGGCTTCGTGAATTTGTTCGATTAAATCTTGACGTTGCACAATCATGCCGGAAAGAATCACTATTTCAGCCCATTCCCATTCTGCTTCTGTCACCGCCCGAATATTGCGATCGACCAGTTTAAATTCCCATTCCTGCGGTAAAATCGCCGCCACCGTCACCATACCCAGGGGAGGAAGTAAGACTTTGCGATCGACTAATTCCAGAATTTTGTTATAGGACCAGAAAGTCGGCGGAAAAACGGGATAAATCAGTAAGGCACGCATATTCACTCCTCGCTCGATGGCGATCGATTCTTGACCTTTCGCTTGATTGTAATCTTTTTCGGTCAGGGATGGGAAAACCGTTATTTAGCCCTAGAACTAAGATCAGGCTTGATTTTCGGCCGCCATTGCCAACCCTTGACCCTGCCACCATAAAAGTTTATGGTCAACATTAATAAAATTTATGTAAACAAATGTTGCATAGTCTGGGAAGTTATGTTACATTTAATATCAAGCACTTGAATCAAATGCAATTTTATTATAGGAAGGCAATTCACCATGGATAAGCAAGAAAACAAACTCGGCTTCACCGCTTTCGCTGAAAACTGGAATGGTCGTTTAGCCATGCTCGGTTTCGTTATTGGCGTAGCTACGGAATACTTAACCCACAAAGGCATCCTTGCTCAATTAGGCTTAATGTAATTTCAGCCTCGATTGGTGTGCATCTACAATCGTCTTGAATAAATTATTAAAAAAAGGGGAGGAGCATAGCTCTTTCCCTTTTTAAGTGGGAGGTTGGGGAGATTTTTCAGTCATCGGTAAACAATAATCACTGATCGTGAAGCTAAGTAGCTGGTTATAATTAAATTAGAAATGGATTTTAGGTTCGATCCCCCCTGCCCCCCTTGATAAGGGGGGTGCCGGTAGGCGGGGGGATCTGATAGTTTTTGAGTAGAAAAGGGATTTCTCGGAGAAACCCCTTTTCTGTGCGTTACTCAGACAATAACCTCGCGCACTGGGAAGCGGAACCCTGAAACCATTTTTTAGCAAGGCTTCCACTGATATTCAGCCAACCCTAATTAACTTAACAATATAATCCCTGAATCCACTGCCATTCTTGGGCTAATCCTTCGGCTAAAGAGACTTGGGGATTATAACCTAGAATAGTACGCGCTTTGGTGACATCGGCGGCGGTGTGACGGGCATCTCCCCGGGCCAATCCTTGATGCGATCGCTTAATAGGTTTACCGATGACTTTTTCCATGGTATCCAAGACATCCAGTAAAACCACGCGACTGCCACCACCAATATTAAACACCTCACCCACCGCTTCCGGCACGACGGCAGCGGCTAAATTAGCGGCTACAGCATCGCTAATGAAGGTAAAATCGCGGGTTTGTTTGCCATCCCCGTAGATGCCGATTGGTTTACCCGCGATCGCTGCTTGAAAAAACTTATGGAAAGCCATATCGGGACGTTGCCGCGGTCCATAAACGGTGAAATAACGCAAGGCAGTGACGGGAACGTTAAAATTCTGGTGATATAGCCAACAGAGTCTTTCTGCCGCTAATTTGGTGATGCCGTAGGGTGAAACTGGTTGGGGACAGAGGGTTTCCGGAGTCGGCATCGTTTCCGCATTGCCATACACCGAGGAAGTGGAAGCAAAAACCATCCGTTGTAAAGAAGGGGTTTCCTTAGCGGCCTCAAGAATAATTTGAGTAGCATTTATATTCCTTTCGGTATATTGACGAAATCCATCACCCCAGCTTGCTCTGACTCCTGCTTGGGCTGCCTGATGGAATAATACTTCTACTCCTTGCAACAGTTGTCTCCAGTCGAGGGCTTGTATATCCGCTTCAATTAACTTAAATTCGGGATATTTTGCTAGAATATGGGCATTTTGGCGCTTTAAACTGGGGTCGTAATAATCATTAAATTGATCGATACCGATCACCTGATCTCCTTGTTCTAAAAGCTTTTCTGCCAAGTTAGAACCGATAAAACCCGCGACACCAGTAACAATATGAGTAGCCATTTAATCCTAGTCGTTGATATTTTGTATCGATTGTAATCATTTTTGCGCTTTTTGCCGCAATCAATTTCCGTCGTCCGCTGTCAGCTTTTAGGGGTCAAAATCGATAGATTTATTATATCTCCTGCAAAAATCAAATAGATTAGGAGACAGGAGACGGTCTAGAGGAGGACAGGGTAAGCGCATCTTAACAATCCTTGACAAAATGAACTTTAGGTGAGTTGCTTACCCAGAGGACGATTCAGACATATTTGAGGAAAATTGCCCATCTCAATTGTTAAGCAAAAATCGACCAAATGGGTCGATTTCGTGACTATTCTGATTGACTGGTATCACTTGAAATACCCGCACAGCAAACGGAGCACAAAATTGGCCAATTGTCAATAGCGTTTAAGATGCTCTCACCCTGGTTGCTGCTTAAATTAACCTGCTCCAACAAGTTATTAATTATCGGTTAATTTCCCTGACTCATATAGTCTTAAATTTGCCAAAAGCGCGAGGATGTCCAGCTTTTTGGGAACAAAGAAAATAGCGCGCGGGTTCGTAATGATTTTCAGCACTAAAAGGGGAACAGAAATTATCTCCGAGTAAATCTTCTCGCACAAAGAAAGCATTCACTCCCGAAAAACTACAAGCTACCAATTTATAACCCTTTTGATGACCAAGTTTTTCTAGAGCTTTCAAACTTGATCCCATATGACTATTATATTTCCATTGGTGACTGGGATTATACTGCATCACCCAACTGGATTCGGGGGGATAAATAGCATTATATTCAAGAATTACCACCCGGGGACGATAATTAGTAATTGCTTGCCAGACCCAATAATCATTACCATCAATATCAATGGATAATAAATCTAATTCTGTCGGTACATTGCCCTCTCGAAACAAGTCTTCAATATTTTCGGCAGTGATAAAAGTATTTTTTAAAGTTAATCGTTGCTTAGCAATTAAATCTTCAAAAGATTGGCGAATACTTTTACAAAATCGCTCACTGCCTTCAATCCAATAACCTTGCCATCCTTTCACTAACAAATAGGTACTATTATTTTCTAAACCGTTGCCAACTCCAAATTCCACAAAGAATTTATTTGTGGTTCCAATGCGATTAAAAATTTCGCTAGTAATGCCATCTTCCCCCGCTTGCGAAAAAACCTTAAATTCGTAGCGGTTTAGTTTTTTAGGGCTATCATATTTTGGGTTTTTATGCAAGTTTTCTAGCAGATAATTGTCAATTTGTAACTCTGTTAGTATATCTTGATATTTTGAGGAGGCACTATTCAGAGACTTAAGGTTTTTGAGAATCTCTGGGATTGCTTGCCAAACTGCCGCCATATTTTTGAGAAAGGTTTTCATGGATTTTAACTACAATTAACGAGTATTTTTTGATTCAATCGGTTGTTTAGATAACACTTGTGAATAACGGAGTCGGAGAAGAATTTTTTTTGCCCAATGTTGAAACACTTTCAATTGATGACGTTTGCTGGGTAAACGCAGAATATAGACAAATCGACGCATTATATCGGCTAATCTACCAGTAATATTAATACCAAAACTGGAGACAAGGGCTGATTGTTTACCCAGGGTTAACATATCACCTAAATGCAGATAATAATAGGATTTGAGCGATTTTTTTCTAATCACTGCCGAGATATTTTTGGCTACTACACTGGCTGCTTGATAGGCTGCTTGTGCTGTGGCAGGAATTACCTGTTTACTCGGATAAATTTCGGCTATATCCCCAAGGGCAAACACTTCGGGATAGTCGATTAATTGTAAACTGGAACGGGTTAATAATTTGCCTTGTGCTGTTTTCTGACAATCTAAATTATTGATCCAATCCTGTGCCTCAGTTCCCGCTGTCCACAATAATAAATCAATGGGGATAACCTCATTTTTATTATCTTTAAATACGGTTATGGAATTAGCGTTAACTTCCTTTAATCCCGTGTTTAAATAGAGACTAACATTCTTGGCTAAAAGGGAACGATAGGAAGCAACACGCACCGATTTAGGGAAGTTTTGCAGTATTTCCTCGTTCCTTTCCACTAGATGAACTTTGCCTTTTTTTCCTAAACGATCAGCCACCTTACAGGCTAATTCTACCCCATTGGGACCGCCGCCAATAATGGCTAAATTAATTGAGGATTTTCCTTGAGTTTCTAAGTCATGAATTGCCGTTTGTAATCTTTCCACATCCTCTAAACTCCGAAAAGTTAGCCCATAATCGGCTAACCCCGGTATAGCCGGCCAACGATTCCGCACTCCCACCGCTAAAACTAGGTAATCGTAGTCTATAACCTCCTCATTTTCTAAATATACTCGATGATTATTTAAGTCAATATTACTAGCTTTTTGAGTTTTTAAATTAACCTGAGTTCCTGTTAATAATTGACGGTAGGAAGGGGCAATTTCCCAGCGTTGCAATTCTCCTGTAATTAGTTCATAGAGAAGGGGAGTAAAGAGAAAATGGTTTTTTGGTTCGACTAAAGTTATTTGCCATTGACCCGATTTTACTGCTGTTAATCGACTCAGATCGAGTGCCGTGTATAACCCGCCAAAACCACCCCCCAGAATGCAAATCTTAGTTATAGGTTTATTCATGGATTTTTATTCTCAGTTGTGTTTAAGATGGGTTTCAGTTCCGAAACTAATTGTTCTGAACGAATAATTCTCGCCGGGGGCAAAAGATGATAGTGAGTGTCAGCAAAAATAGTAGAATCGGTCTTAATATTCAAGTCTTTTGGGTCATAAATTGTTGGCACAACCCGACTTAATTCTTCGGCGGATTTGCGAATATTAGCAACGGTTTTACCCTCATTTTTGGCATAAACCCAGGGCAAAGAAACCACTAAAGTCGCCCCTTTTGCTTCTAAATCTTTCTTGAGTTTTTCAATCAATTTAATTGAGTGAGGAGAAGCAGCAGTATTAAAAGTCATTTGCCACCATTTCCCTGTTCTTTCCTTAACTATAGTCGGATCACCTGTATTAGTAATCGGATCGGAAAGATAACCCGTCATTCTGCCTTTGCTGAATAAATCAACCATCGATTTAGTGACTGGACGCATCCCCGGAATACCTAATAACCAAGTATCCTCGATCATGGTTTTTAAAGGTATCCCACCTAACCCCGGTTTGCCAATAGCGACGCTAAAAGGTGCGGATCCCCAAAGTCCTTCGCCGCGATTAAAACCGTCCTCATCCATGAGCATGAGATATTCGGGAATCAGCAGAATTACGTCTCCTTGGCGCGCTTTTTCGAGAATCATAGCGGCAATGACATTTAAGCCGATATCCCCCTGTAAACCGAAGTTAACCACCGGCATTCCCAATTCTTTGGCCATTAATTCCGAATTTATGCTATAATGCGCCCCCGATCCCGCCGTGACGATTAAACGCCGCGGTCCTTCGGTACTAGCAGCGATCGCTGATTTTTCCTCGTACATCATCCGCAACCAGCTTAATTCGCCACCGTAGATGACATTATAAACAAAGCCGAGGGACCAAGCGACTCCCAGAGAGGCTAACCAGGGGAAAATGTTAAAGGATTTAGTATTCATCAGAATTCAAAGTAAATAAAGTTACCGGTATTAGTGGAAGCTAGGAGAATCGTTAAACCTAGCAATATTTTGGACAGCCAAGGCGATAACAATAGTTCATATTCAAACTTTTTCTGAGCAATAGCCAGATGTTCGAGGATTAAAACAATGATACCAAAAACTAAAGCAACGCTTAAAACTGCTCCTTGATTGAGAGTATAGGAACTAAAAATCTCAGCGATATTAGCTAAGGAATAATTGAAAGGATTGGCAATAACCAGAATTTTGCCGATTAATCTTCTGGTGTTAACCTCCATGAAAAAGAGACAACCAAAAATGACAGCCAATTGCGTTAAAGCCCAGGAGAGAATTTGCGGCTGAGAAACGTATTTTCCGACAAAAGCATAGAAAGGTCGGCCTAAATAACGCAGTAATAATAATAATGCCCCGTGGTAAGCCCCCCAAAAGATGAAATTCCAGGCCGCACCGTGCCAGAAACCTGAAAGCGTAAAGGTGATAAATAGGTAAAAAGGGGCCCAGTTTTTATTGGAACCCATTAGGGGTAAAAACACATAATCCCGAAACCAGGTGCTAAGGGTGATATGCCAACGTCGCCAAAATTCGTTAATACTTTGGGATGTATAGGGTGCTAAAAAGTTTAATTCTAATCTAACCCCGACAAAATAGGCTAAACCAACAGCAATAAAGCTATAACCGCCGAAGTCAAAATAGATTCTCAGGGTGAATAAAAAAGCCTCAAACCAGATATACCAAGCATTGTCGATCATCTTATCTAATTCGATGTAGGGCGCAATGTTATCGGCGAGGACAAATTTCATAAATAAACCGAGGGAAAGCCAACGCAAACCCTTCTCGAAGTTTTCTCCTGTAAATTTGAGGCGAAATCCCTCCATTTGTGGTAATAAATCCCGGCGACGCTCGATCGGACCTGCGACAATTTGGGGGAAAAAGGAGATAAAATTGACATAATCGAGGACGGCTAGGGGTTTCTTTTTCTTTTCGCGTAGGGAGTCCACCACGAAAGCCACCATCTGGAAGGTATAGAAGGACACCCCCGGCGGTATTTGGCTAGGCACGGGAATCGGAGAAAGTTCCTTCCAGTTAGGGGGGAGGGAAACGAATAATCCGATGATTTCCTGCACAAAAAAGCCGAAATACTTGAAGTAGGCCAGGACGAGAATATCGATGACGATAACGATAGTGGCTAGGAGATTCGCTTTCCAGCCGCTCATTTTCAGCACTAGCCAGACCATAATGTAGTTAAAGGCTAGGGAGACTATGAAAACGAGGAAACTGGTGCGACTTGCGTAATAAAATAGGATTAGGGACAGCGCTGCTAATCCGACCCCATCAAAAACACCTCGCCAGAGATTGAAGGACTTCGCCAAGTAGCGTGCCGTTAAGAAAGGAACGCTAAAAAGGATTAATATCCACCAAAATATAAAATCAGAGTAATTCAAGGCTTATTAACTCCTGATGGTCTGTGTTACCTTGTTTGAGATGGGTTTCCTGACTTCTGATGCTCAGAGACGAGGGATTTTCTTGACAAGCCTATCAAACTTTGTCAGACTTGTCCATAAAATTACCTTCATCCATCCTAAAAAATCGAGGCTAGACAAGTAATGCTTTATCAAAAACTGTTAGATGCCCATAAACGCTATCGGCAATTTAAGACTTATCCCCATATTGCCGATCAATATTGGTCTAGTCAATTGGCAGAGCATAATATTAGTCCTAATTATGTGGAATATGATGCTAAATCTGGTCAACTTTTTTATAAACCTTTAGGGGTCAGTTTAAGCAAAAATAAGCAGGATTTTCTTTTGGGTAGTAAAGTTTTTAACAAAGCTAACGCCTTAAAATCTCTAGCCAATTGTAAATTTTATATCGATGAGCAACAGGAATTAATTATCGAGATCGATGGAGTTAAGTTAATTATCGAGACGGGACAGGATTTAGATATCGCCCATGAAATTTTCCTTTTAGGTGTATATAATTTCCTCTATGATAAGCCCTGTGTAGCGATTGATATTGGTATGAATACGGGTTTTGCTAGTCTCTTTTTTGCCAATCGAGCTAATGTAAAAGCTGTCTATAGTTACGAACCTTTTAAGGCTACCTACGACCAAGCTTTAAGAAATTTTGCCCTCAATCCTAATCTAGGGGAGAAGATTAAAGCTTTTGATTATGGAGTCGGCGCTCGGGACGAAATTATTCAAGTAGAATACGATTACAATGTTAAAGGTAGTGTTGGTATTTCTGGTATTGACAACCAATTAAAACCTTTTGCCTCGAAACAAACAGCTACAGCTGATTTAATTCTTAAACCTTTCACCGATGTGTTTAAGGGTATTACCTCTGACTATCCCGATATCGATATAGTTGCCAAGATTGATTGTGAAGGTTCCGAATACGAAATCCTCGATTCTTTAGCGGCAACTGGTCAATTAGGACAGATCAAAATTATCATGATGGAATGGCATAACAAGGGTCCCGATGCTTTAGTCAAACATCTGCAAGACTTCGGTTTTATCATCTTTTCTAGGATGCCTCGCAGTAAAAATGTTGGCACTTTGTACGCAATTAAACCCTAAAGTAGAGAAGTGAGGTGATGGGGTGATAGGGAGATGGGGAAATTTCAACTAATACCCAAAAACCCCAACACCTTCTAACTGATAACTGATAACTGCCTTACTGTGCTTGACAATAGGTGTTAAAAGCTTCGCCAGTTTCTTTTTCTAATTGTCCGGCTTTTCTTACCTTTTCCTGTGCTAATTTTGCCCCGTTTTTATTGCGAGTTTCGATAACTTGAATTATTTCACGAGTGGCAGTGGCATAATCTTCGTAAACTTGAGCGAAAGCGATTTTATATTTCTCTAGTTCTGGATCTTTCACTGCTAATTTTTTCATATTTTCCGCACCCTGTTCGATTTTATCGGCGGCTAATAGCCAACTTTTTTGGTCAATTTCTCTCCCTTGACCGTTGGTTAAAGATTTGGTTTCTTGGGCCACTTCGTTGGCAATGCGATAGATTTTTTGACATTGAAACTGTTTACTATCAGCACAACTTGCTAAAAAAGTCAAGCCCATAAATATTAAGATTATTTTGTTATTCATAGCATTGTATTTGAGATGATTCTAGAGAAGCTTATAGCGGTAAACTATCAGCCTCTAGCAGTTTTTTTACTGTTAAGCGTGTCTTTTTTGATGCCAATTCCAGGCGTGTTCAACTATTACCTTGAGATCGGCATATTGGGGATGCCAACCGAGAACCTGTTTAGCTTTATCACTACTGCCGATTAAAATCGGGGCATCACCTGCCCTTCTGGGACTTTCGATGACGGGAATATCTAAACCAGTTACCGCTCGCGCCGTTTCAATCACTTCACGCACAGAAAAACCGTTACCATTGCCCAAATTAAACACATTACTTTCGCCCCCATTTAAGAGATATTCTAAGCCTAAAACGTGAGCCTGTGCCAAATCATTGACATGGATATAATCGCGAACAGCAGTGCCATCGGGAGTATCATAATCCGTGCCGAAAATTGACAGGGAATCCCGTTTTTTCAGGGCAGTTAATAAAGCCAGGGGAATTAAATGGGTTTCCGGTTGGTGATCTTCCCCTAATAAACCACTGGGATCGGCTCCTGAAGCATTAAAATAACGGAAAGCCACCGATTTTAAACCGTAGGCCGAATCAAAATCCCGAAGAATTTGTTCCACCATTTCCTTACTAGCAGCGTAGGGACTGAGGGGATGATGGGGGTGATTTTCCGTCATCGGAATTTCTTTCGGCATTCCATAAATAGCACAGGTGGAAGAAAAAACAAATTTCTTCACATCGGCGGCGATCATCGCTTGCAAAAGAGTCAGACTACCACTAACATTATTTTGATAGTAAATAGCCGGTTCTTGGACTGATTCCCCCACGGCAATAAAAGCGGCAAAGTGCATGACGGCGGCAATATCACGACTAGCAAATAAATTATCCAGCAGCGATCGATCCCTAGTATCACCGACAATTAACTCAACTTTTAATATATCCTTAATGATTTCGGCGTGACCGTAGGATAAGTTATCGAGTACGATGACGGAATAACCGGCATTTTTGAGCGCTAGAACTGCATGGGAACCAATATAACCCGCACCGCCAGTAACGAGAATGGTAGGTTTAACTTGAGACACGCGATCATACCTATTTGAAATTGACTTGTCTATAACTTTATACCCTAATTTTGCTTTTATTTGACCATCATGTTAAGTCCTCTCGATCTATCTCTTTCCCTTGACAAGGAAACTTATCAATCACAAATTAAAGATTTAATGCAACAACTGCGATCGCTACAGAAGTCCTGTTGGGAGTGTAAATTACCCGTGGTGGTGGTTTTGGAAGGTTGGGCGGCGGCAGGGAAGGGAACTTTAGTCAAAAAAATGGTTAACTATATGGATCCGCGCGGTTTTACCGTCCATCCAATTTTAACCCCTTCCCCCCAAGAGGAAAGTTACCCGTTTTTGTGGCGATTTTGGCAAAAACTGCCAGCAAAGGGCAGTATCGGCATTTTTTATCACAGTTGGTACACCCATCTACTAGAGGATCGACTCTTAAATAAATTGCCCTCCTCCCAGATTCCCCTAGTCATGCGCGATATCAACACCTTTGAGCGACAATTATTTGATGATCGGGTTGCGATCGCTAAATTCTGGATTCACCTCAGTCAAAAGGAATTAAAGTCACGCATCAAAGAATACGCCGAAAATGAACTAGAATCTTGGCGCGTGCGTCCGGAAGATTGGCAACAGGCCAAACGTTATGATGAGTATGCCAGTTTAGCTGAGGAAATGATTACCTACACTAGCACGGGGGCCGCCCCTTGGATATTGGTGGAGGGCAACTGTCAACGTTGGGCCCGGGTAAAAGTTCTCTCCCAATTAGTCGGTACGATCGCTCAAGCTTTGGATCAGCGCCAATTACCGATCGAACCTCCTGTCAATCTACCACCCCAAGCCCAATTACTGCCCACGGAACCCGATTATCTGGGGAGAGTGGACTTAAGTGCCAAATTGGAAAAAGAAGAATATAAAATCCGTTTGCGTCAGGCACAGGTAGAATTAAGAAAACTGCAATTAGAGATTTTTCAGGCAAATATTCCCGTTTTAGTCCTGTTTGAGGGGTGGGATGCCGCCGGCAAGGGAGGGGCGATCAAACGCTTAACCGATACCCTCGATCCTCGCAGTTATCAAGTGATTGCCTTTGCTGCCCCGACGGAGGAAGAACACCGCTATCATTATCTCTGGCGCTTCTGGCGCAAATTACCCGCAGCCAAAACTATCGGTATATTCGATCGCAGTTGGTATGGACGGATTTTAGTGGAGAGAGTGGAAGGATTCGCTAAAGATATGGATTGGCGACGGGCATATCAAGAAATTAACGAATTTGAGGCCCAATTAACCCATTCAGGCTGTGTTTTAGTCAAATTCTGGTTACATATTAGCCCCGAAGAACAGTTAAATCGCTTCAACGAGCGCCAAAATAACCCCTATCGTCAACATAAACTCACCGATGAAGATTGGCGCAATCGGGAAAAACAGCCCCTCTACCATGTGGCAGTTAATCACATGGTAGCCCGCACTAGCACCCCCGTCGCCCCCTGGACAATTGTAGCGGCAAATGATAAGTATTTCGCCCGCGTTAAAGTCATAGAAACAGTAATTGCCGCTATTGAAACCGGTTTGAAACAACGGGGATAGGGGAGATAGGGGTATGGGGATTTTTTCGATTCCCCTCCCTTAACCCTGATGTGCTGAGAAGCAGAGTCGAGAACTTCATTGAACGTTTTCAATATCCACCAGAGGAGAAACAATCATGAATCTCAATGAGTTGCCGGGGGCTGAGATCATCTTACCCGGACTGAGGGATCTTCACAATGGTGAGTCTAATACCATTGGGGCGTTGCTAGTTGCGATCGCAGCGACGCGCCTAACCGAAGTCGGTTTCGATATCCCTAAAAATCACCTAGCTGCAGAGCCAGAGCTAACCTTGTATGCCTATCTCCAAGAGGAACGGGATGATGCTTATTCTTACTATAATGCTTTGCTGAATCGCCTCAATAGCTTTTGCAATGCACTCGAACTCGCTTATAAAATATGATGACAATTTCCCCCAGTTTAATTTCTCCCGATCTCAGTTTGGCCGATATTCCCCTAGAGGAAACCCTCTCCTTAGGAGTGATGGCTTCTGGTAGTGGTTCCAATTTTGCTGTTTTGGCGGCAGCGATCGCCAAAAAACAACTCAATGCCCAGATTTCTGTCCTCATCTACAATAATCCCGATGCCAAGGTAAAAGAAAAAGCCGATCACTACAATATCCCTGCGGTTTTCCTCGATCATCGTCAATTTAAACCCAGAGAAGAACTCGATCGGGCCCTGGTCAAAACTTTCCAGGAATACGGGGTAAAATGGGTAATTATGGCTGGCTGGATGCGGATTGTCACCCCGGTGTTACTGGATGCTTTTCCCGATCGCGTGATCAATATCCATCCTAGTTTACTACCCAGTTTTAAGGGTGTGCGTGCCGTGGAACAAGCTTTAGCTGCGGGGGTAAAAGTGACCGGATGTACTGTGCATATCGCTCGCGCGGAGGTAGATAGCGGCCCAATTTTAATGCAAGCAGTGGTTCCCATTCTCCCGGATGATACCGAGGCCAGTCTCCACGAACGCATTCAAGTGCAAGAACATCGCATTTTCCCGGTAGCGATCGCTTTAGCGGCGAAATTGGGCCTGTAGAGATAGATTTCCCGACCTCCTTGGCGATAATGCCAGCAAAAAAAGGAAAATTCAAGGTAAATCGTTAAATATCCTGAAGGGGTGACAACCAGCTTGAAGTGTGGACAGGGGGTAGGGTGTAGGGGGTAGGGTGTGGGGAAAAATCCTGTAGCCAAACAGGAACTCTACCAAGGAGGAAACCCCGAACAAGCCAGTTTTTCGCTCTGGAAGCGTTCTTCAACTGAAACCAGACATCCCAGTCTGGACTGAGATTTTCCCTACACCCCACACCCCACACCCCATACCCTGTCTAAACTCTAACCTCTTTGTCACCCCATCAGCAATTCACCTTTTCCTCCGTCACCAGAGTAATACCCGTCCATTCTCCCTTCTCGTTATAAGAACGAATTAGGCGCTGTCTTTGAGTAGGAGAAAGTAACCAACCCACCTCTAAAACAAAAGGATAACCGGCAGTAATTTTCAGAGGTGTATTACAGGAAGACCCATCGGGCAGCAGCAGTATTTGAATCGGCAGCGGACTATTTTCAAACAACAATCTTTGTCCCTCGATACGAGCGCTAGAAGTAATTTGATTATCACCAAAAGTCAAAGTTTGCGAGAGATAATTATCCCCCTGACGCTCGATCGATACATGGGTAGAATAGGCAGCAGAATTATAAAAATCCCGTCCCGTTGTCACCGCTTCTCCCCGCCATTGACCGAGTAATTGCTCCACCGTTAACATCGGTCTTTCTGGGGAGCTAGAATCGGCCAACTTTTCCCGAATTAAAGTCAAGCGGTCGAACTCACAGCGCTCATTAAATAACTGTACGATTCTTAATCGTCTTTCCCCGGAGATTAACCCAAATTCTGCTCCAAATTGTGAGGAAAAACTACTAAAATATAAAGAACCTTGGCAAAAAGCTCCCGTCTGGCTAAATAGAATACCCTGATGGAGAGAACTATACTCTAAAATCAAATCTTCTGGCGCTCGATCGCTGTAGAGACGGCGGACCAATTGACGAATCGATCGATTATTATTAATGCCTTGCAAAGATACCAAAGTCGGGGTATCTTCGAGCAGATCGCCTTGGGGAGACAGACGGGTAAAAGAACCTTGCCATTGACCGAGATTTTTTAGTAAACATTCCCACTGGGAGAGCATAATAATTGAAGTAATTGGGGGAAATAGGACAAAATACATGGGAACAATTCGATTAATGCACGCCAAACTCCATCGAGTGCGCGTCAGCGAGGCTAACGTCGATTATGTCGGCAGTATCACTATCGATCGAGAATTGATCGAGCGGGTCGGTATTTTGCCCCTTGAAGAGGTGGATGTGGTCAATCTTAGCAATGGTAAGCGCTTTTCCACCTACGTTTTTCCCGGCCAAACCGGGGAAATTTGCCCCAACGGCGGTGCGGCTCTGCTCTGTCAACCCGGAGATATTTTGATTATCTATGCCTACGAACAACGTCCAAGGCAAGAAGTTCTCGAAAAGGGTCATTTTGCCAAAGTTCTCGTCGCCGATGCCGAAAATCGCTGTCAGCAATTTTTTGAACAGAGCCTAATTCCCCGGGTTGATGGTCGGGGAGTGGAATTTTCTAGCCAAGAATGCTGATTCTTGTCCTCAATTTGTTAACTTTCCCGTCATAATGAGAATAAGTAATGTAAATTTTCTTAGAATCAGCCCCCATGCGTGTAATTCTCATGACCGGTAAAGGAGGCGTGGGTAAAACCTCCGTCGCCGCCGCTACAGGACTCCGCTGCGCCGAACTTGGCTATAAAACCCTAGTTCTCAGCACCGATCCTGCTCACTCTCTCGCTGACAGTTTCGATCTCGAATTAGGTCATGATCCTCGTTTGGTACGCCCCCATCTTTGGGGGGCAGAATTAGACGCACTAATGGAGTTAGAAGGCAACTGGGGCGCAGTAAAACGTTACATTACCCAGGTATTGCAAGCTAGGGGTTTAGATGGAGTGCAAGCGGAAGAATTAGCGATTTTACCCGGAATGGATGAGATTTTCGGTTTAGTTCGCATGAAGCGCCACTACGATGAAGGGACTTATGATGTGTTGATTATCGATTCCGCACCCACGGGTACAGCTTTACGATTGCTGAGTTTGCCAGAAGTGGGCGGTTGGTACATGAGAAGATTTTACAAACCGTTACAGGGAATGTCGATGGCATTGCGACCACTGGTAGAACCTTTATTTCGACCGATCGCCGGTTTTTCCCTACCAGACAAGGAAGTTATGGACGCTCCCTATGAGTTTTACGAGCAGATCGAGGCTTTAGAAAAGGTTTTGACCGATAATACTCAAACCTCGGTACGTTTGGTGACAAACCCCGAAAAAATGGTGATTAAGGAGTCTTTACGCGCCCATGCCTATCTAAGTCTCTATAATGTTTCCACCGATTTGATTATTGCTAATCGGATTATTCCCGACAAAGTAACCGATCCTTTCTTTGCCCGTTGGAAAGAAAATCAACAGGTTTATAAACAGGAAATTTACGATAATTTTCATCCTTTACCGGTTAAGGAAGTTCCTCTCTACTCCGAAGAA
Source organism: Microcystis sp. 49638_E5 (assembly GCF_021300285.1). Taxonomy (NCBI): domain Bacteria; kingdom Bacillati; phylum Cyanobacteriota; class Cyanophyceae; order Chroococcales; family Microcystaceae; genus Microcystis; species Microcystis sp. 49638_E5. The sequence continues at coordinate 21,052 of NZ_JAJTDH010000001.1, forward strand.
ATGTGTGGTTTACCCGCTTTGGAAAGACTGAAAGAAACTCTTTTTGCCGACGAAGATCCGACTAAGGTTTATTACCAAGAAAACACCATTCGGGTAGTTCAACAGGAAAATAATTACAGTCTGGAATTATATTTACCAGGTATACCCAAGGAACAAATACAACTAAATAAAACTGGAGACGAGTTAAATATTCGCATTGGTAATCACCGTCGTAATTTAGTCTTACCCCAAGCTTTGGCAGCCCTGAAACCTTCCGGAGCAAAGATGGAAGATGATTACCTGAAAATCTCTTTTAGCAACGTGGTGAAAGTGTAACTTCCCTAGATTGGGTGGGGAAGTGGGAAGTGGGAATTATAAATTCTAAATTATGAATTGGGAGGTGGGGAGCTTTTCAGTGTTGCCAAAGGCACGGCGTAGCCGTCCAGTAAACAGTGAACTGAAAAATAACATCTGATAACTGATAGCTGTCTCCCGTCAACTCTGATTTTTTCAGCCAACCCTAACTATGATTGCATAACTATCTTCGACTTTTTCCAGTCGTTTATCCATCCCTTCGACTTTCCGAGCGAGAGTTTTAATCTCTCCTTTTATTACTGCGGTTTCCACCTTTAAATCATTAACATCTTTTTGGAAAGTGCCAAATTTTTGATCCACATCTCTCTGGAAGTAATCTATTTTTTGATCCACATCTCTTTGCAAAGTATCGATTTTACTCTCGCTCCTTGTCAGGACGGATTCAAGGGAATAGGTAACGGTTTCACCAGTTTGAGTCATCGGTTAAAATCCTGAGCTACAAGTTGATCACTAATTGCTTACTCTCATCTTAACCAAATTCTTAAATCTTACTGAAATCGCCTAAAACTGACTGAAAGTGTTGGCTAATTTATCAGCAATTCCCTCGATCCAAATTTCATCTTGTTTAGTATAACTGCGCGGCGCATTTGCCGCCAAAATTAACACCCCTTCCTTACCGATGGGTTGACAGATTAAGCCTTGGGTGTTTTCTGGCAAATAGTCAAACTCGATTTTAGCGGGATATAAATTTAAATTAACTAAATAAACGGCTTTACCGGTTTCTAAAACTCTTTTGATAATATTACTAACTTTAACTTCAGAATTCTGGCTTAAGATACCGCGACGTAATAAAACTTCTCCCCGATAATAAACGATCAGAGATTTTGTCACGGTGTTAGTTAAAAGTAAATGGGAAGCCCAGGCAAGCTCAATTTTAACCGCTTCTGGCAAATCTGGGGCAAATTCCAGGCCTTCGCGCCCGATTAATTCCACAGCATCTGGTAAGCGGGGTTGAACTCTTTGCCAGATTAAACCCACCAAAATTAAAACCCCACTCAAAATCACTCCCATCACATCGGAACGCGCTTGCGATGGGGTTAAATCGGCAGTGGCAAAACGATTAAACATTAATACCGTACCCCCGACGATGCCAGCGAACAGGGGTAACAGTCTTAAAATACGATTGGGATCAGCTGGTGCCATAGCTGAGAACTATTCCTCGTCTGGTTCTAGAATACGTTGAAAAAGATAGCCTGTACCTCTAGCGGTGAGAATTAACTCAGGATTACTGGGATCATCCTCTAATTTGGCTCGTAAACGGGAAATATGCACATCTACCACCCGCGTATCCACATGACGTTCGGGGGTATAACCCCAAACTTCCTGAAGGATTTCCGAGCGGGAAAAAGCTTCTCCCGATCGACTGACCAATAATTCTAGTAAACTAAATTCCATACCAGTCAGACGGATGCGTTCATCCCCCTTATAAACTTGGCGTTTATTGGTATCGATTTTAATGGAACCGATATGAATCACACCGGAACTGGGAATCCCCGGAGCGCCATTTTTCTCCACCCGACGCAACACCGAACGAATCCGCGCTTCGAGTTCTTTGGGAGAAAAAGGTTTAACCACATAGTCATCGGCGCCCAATTCTAGCCCGGTAATTCGATCGGCCACATCGCCCAAAGCGGTTAACATAATGATAGGAATATCCGATTCTTTGCGGAGTTCCTGACAGACACCGTAACCGTCTAATTTCGGCATCATCACATCCAAAACCACTAAATCGGGTTCGGCGGTGCGGAAGGTTTCTAAAGCTTCCTCTCCGTCGGCGGCGGTGACGACTTCATAACCAATCATCGATAAACGAGTCTCTAAGATACGACGGATGCTGGCTTCATCATCAACAACGAGAATTTTTTCCTTCTGGTTCTCCAACTGAATTAACACTCCTTAGTTAAATAGTGTGATGAATTTTAAAGTTAAATAACGAGCGTTCCTGTTTATAGAATATCCTTTTGCCGTTATCATTAAGCCTAAATTTCCTATTTTATTTCTTTTATGGCAATTATCAATAACTTTATGGTCTTGCTCTCCCTATATCATACTTAATTAAATTTGACAAGAGAATTGATCCCCAAACTGCTTTTCTTCAACTTTTCTTAAAAAACATGGCGAAATCGCGAACAATATATATCTGTAGCGCTTGTGGGGCGGAATCTCCCCAATGGTTGGGAAAATGCCCCAGTTGTGACACCTACGGGACTTTAGAAGAACAAGTGATGGCTGGTGGCAATAATCCGGCGGTAAATCGCCCAGGATGGCAAAATAGTCGCCCAAATAACGGCAAAGGGCAACGCAACCCCCAACCGCGCATCTCGGTTCGCTTCTCGGAAATTACCCAGTATGAACAGGAACGTTTTCCCTCCGGTTACGGGGAATTCGATCGCGTTCTCGGTGGTGGCATCGTCCCCGGTTCTCTTGTACTAATCGGCGGTGATCCGGGCATCGGCAAATCGACGCTTTTACTGCAAGTTACCAACCAACTCGCCCAAAGATTACCGCGCATCCTCTACGTTTCCGCCGAAGAATCGGGACAACAGATTAAACTGCGGGCTGCCCGTTTGGGGGTGGGAGTGGTTCCCGTGGAGTCGGAAAATAACGGCAATGGCAAGGAGAAAAAAGCCTCCGAATCAACCGCAGAACTCGATAATCATCTCTATGTTCTGCCAGAGACCGATTTAGAGGAAATTTTGCGAGAATTAGAATCTTTACGCCCACAGGTGGCGGTAATTGACAGTATTCAAACTCTTTATTTTGGGGCGTTAACTTCCGCACCGGGATCCGTCGCCCAAGTTCGCGAATGTACCTCCGCCTTGATGCAGGTGGCAAAACGGGAGAATATTACTTTATTAATTGTCGGTCATGTGACTAAAGAAGGGGCGATCGCAGGTCCGCGAGTTTTGGAACATTTGGTCGATACGGTGTTATATTTTGAAGGCGATCGCTATGCCTCCCATCGTCTCTTAAGATCCGTGAAAAACCGTTTTGGGGCAACCCATGAGATCGGTATTTTCGAGATGGTGGACCACGGTTTGGTGGAAGTGGAAAACCCCTCAGAATTATTTTTAGGCAATCGCGACGAATTTTCCCCAGGTACGGCGACGGTGGTAGCCTGTGAAGGTACACGCCCGATTGTGGTGGAGTTACAGGCATTAGTTAGCCCCACCAGCTACGCTTCCCCCCGAAGATCGACTACTGGCATAGAATACAACCGATTACAGCAAATTCTCGCCGTTTTAGAAAAGCGCGTCGGCATTCCTTTATCGAAATTAGATGCCTATGTTGCCTCCGCAGGAGGGTTGGGAGTGGAAGAACCGGCGGCGGATCTGGGAGTTGCGATCGCTATTGTCGCCAGTTTTCGCGATCGAGTCGTCGATCCGCGCACAGTCTTAATCGGGGAAGTGGGATTAGGCGGACAAGTGCGCTTAGTGTCGCAAATGGAACTAAGATTAAAAGAAGCGGCTAAATTGGGCTTTAAACGGGCAATTGTCCCTAGAGGTCAAGTTTATCCCGAAGATGTGGGCTTAGAAATTGTTCCAGTCGGCAAGGTAATCGAGGCAATTGTCGCCGCAATTCCCCCCCAGCAGCGCTTTGGGGAAGATATGGAAGACGAGGAAGGGGAAGGGCAAGAATAACGGTACAATGCTAAAAAAGATTAAATTACTTGGGAGATTTTCACCATGTCTGTGTTAGCTGTTGCTGCTTTAGCGGGTTATCTGATCGTTTTTACCGGAATTGCCCTCGGTCTCTTTTTCGGTCTGCGCTCCGCTAAAATTATCTAGTATATAAAAGCTGTAGTGATCGGTTTAACTGATCACTATTGCCCATTCTAGGGGAGATAAAAAATGACTGTTATTCTAGACTTAAAAACTCTCTACGAAATTGATGATTCTCTCTGGTTAGAAGAAACTATCGAACTGCTCAAGGCTAAAAATTTTGAAGCGCTAGACTTAGAAAACTTGATCGAGGAGTTAGAAGACTTGGGAAACGAGAAAAAGTTTCGTGTTGCTAGTTTTTTACAGCAAATTATTAGACATTGTTTATTATTACAATTTTGGACAAGTGAAAGAGAATATAATCAGGCTCATTGGCGTTCAGAAATTATCAATTTTAAAGATGAACTTAATACTTATTTGACGACTAATTTAAGAAATTATCTAGAACATAATTTGGCAACTATTTATGAAAAAGCCCTTCGCTATCTTCGTCAAAAAACCGATAATAAAGTCAACTTTCCTGATACTTGTCCCTACAGTTTAGAAGAACTGCTCGCTCCTAATTGGCTACCACCTTACAAATAAAGGAGATAAAAAATGACTGTTATTCCCGACTTAAAAACTCTCTACGAAATTGATGATTCTCTCTGGTTAGAAGAAACTATCGAACTCTTGAAAGCGAAAAAATTTGACGCTTTAGATTTAGACAATTTAATCGAGGAGTTAGAAGACTTGGGGAACGAAAAAAGGTTTCGTGTTGCTAGTTTTTTACAGCAAATTATTAGACATTGTTTGTTATTACAGTTTTGGACAAGGGAAAAAGAATATAATCAAGCTCATTGGCAAGCAGAGATAGTAAGTTTTCAATATCAGTTAAAGCGCTATTTAACCACAAATCTTCGTCAATACCTAGAACAGGAATTTGAGCAAATTTACTTTGAGTCCGTGCGATACGTTCGTAAAAAAACTGATAATAAAGTCAACTTTCCCGATACTTGTCCCTACAGTTTAGAAGAACTTCTCGATCCCAATTGGCTGCCACCTTACGAATAAAGGAGATGATAATGACTGTTATTACCGACTTAAAAATTCTCTATGAGATTGATGATTCTCTCTGGTTAGAAGCAACTATAGAACTGCTCAAGGCTAAAAGATTTGACGCTTTAGATTTAGAGAATTTAATCGAGGAGTTAGAAGACTTGGGAAACGAAAAAAGGTTTCGTGTTGCCAGTTTTTTACAGCAAATTATTAGACATTGTTTATTGTTACAATTTTGGACAAGTGAAAGAGAATATAATCAAGCTCATTGGGAGTCAGAACTGGTAAATTTTCAAGATCAATTAAATACTTACCTAACGGCAAGTTTACGGAAATATTTAGAACAGGAATTTGATAATATTTATCAGAAGGCACTCCGTTATGCGAGAAAAAAGACTAATAATCAAGTCCACTTTCCCAATACTTGTCCCTACAGTTTAGATGAACTGCTCGATCCCAATTGGCTACCACCTTACGAATAAAGGAGATGATAATGACTGTTATTCCCGACTTAAAAATTCTCTATGAAATTGATGATTCTCTCTGGTTAGAAGCAACTATAGAACTGCTCAAGTCCAAAAGATTTGACGCTTTAGATTTAGACAATTTAATCGAGGAGTTAGAAGACTTGGGAAACGAAAAAAAGTTTCGTGTTGCTAGTTTATTAGAGCAAATTATTAGACATTTCTTACTCCTACAGTTCTGGACAGAAGAAAGAGCATATAATCAGGATCACTGGGAGTTAGAAATAGTCAACTTTCAAATTCAGCTAAAAAGACGTTTAACCACTAATCTCTGTAATTATTTACAAAATGAATTAACTAACATTTATGAAGATGCAGTTTTCTTTGTGCGGAAAAAGACAAAAAATAAAGTTACTTTCCCCGATACTTGTCCCTACAGTTTAGAAGAACTTCTCGATCCCAATTGGCTACCATCTTACGAATAAAGGAGATGATAATGACTGTTATTCCCGACTTAAAAACTCTCTACGAAATTGATGATTCTCTCTGGTTAGAAGAAACTATAGAGCTGCTCAAGGCTAAAAGATTTGACGCTTTAGATTTAGAGAATTTAATCGAGGAGTTAGAAGACTTGGGAAACGAAAAAAAGTTTCGTGTTGCCAGTTTATTAGAGCAAATTATTAGACATTTTTTACTCCTACAATTTTGGACAGAGGAAAGAGAATATAATCGTTCTCATTGGCGTTCAGAAATCGTCAATTTCAAAAACCAGATCGACACTTATTTAACTACTAATCTCCGCAATTATCTCACTCAAGAATTACCTCGTATTTACCAGAAAGCCTTAAATTATGTTAGAGAAAAAACCGATAATCAAGTTAGTTTTCCCGGGGAATGTCCCTACAGTTTAGAAAATCTGCTTGATCTCGATTGGTTCCCCCCAGAAAATGAATAAAGGAAAAAACGAAATGCTGAAAAAGTTTCTACGTTGGCTAATTATTGGGGGAACCTTATTTTTTGTTCTCAGTAACCTTAAAAATAACTGGGATAACGTCACCTCAGTTAGAATTGAAAATCATGGCTGGTTATTTCTTTTCTTGGCACTTGTAACCACCATTATCGCTCAAATTTGGGCAGGATGGGTGTGGACATGGATACTCAAAAGCTATCAACAACCGATTAAAACCTCCGCAGGAATTGGCATCTATATGATTACCAATTTAGGAAAATATCTACCCGGTAATATCGGTCACTTTTATGCTCGCATCGTGGCAATTAATAAAGCAGGAAGTGATTGGGGAACCGCTAGTTTAAGCGTTTTATTAGAACTTTTACTACTGGTGTGTGCAGCCTTAGCCATAGCAGTAATTGCTAGTGGTTTAGGTTGGATGAAATCTAGCTCAAGTCTAGGGATACAGATATTAGTTTTAGGATTAATTTTAATCGGCATTCATCCCAAATTTTTAAATTATCCTCTGAAAATCCTTAGCCAAAAGAAAAAGATTGCTCAAGAACCTGTTTATCTAACTCAATATCCTCTCGTTCCCCTCTTGGGTGAAACTGGATTTTTATTGTGGCGCGGTGCGGGTTTTATTTTAGCTTGGATGGTGTTAAAAATGATTACCCCCGCTCAGATTTTACCCCTACTAGGAACCTTTAGTTTTGCTTGGTTATTGGGTTTAGTTGTCCCCGGAGCGCCGGGAGGATTAGGAGTGTTTGAAGCTACAGTAATCGCACTTTTAGACACAGAAAAATTTCCCGCCGCTAACGTACTTGTCACCGTTGCTATCTATCGTTTAATTAGCATTCTCTCCGAAGTCATTGCCGCCGGAATCGGGACAAAATTAGTTAAAGATAAAGCCAAGTTTTTTGGTTAGCTTAAGGATATTAGTCGTGTGTGTTAGCCCAATGTAACGCACCCAGAAGAAAAGTTTTGATCATTGTTAACTGAAGATAATTTTCTCAACTCCTAACATCTATCTCCTCACTCCTAAATTCTGATGTAACATAGGATCAATAATCAGCAAAAATATGGATACTCCCACCTAGAGAGGCCGAAAAAATGACGATTGCCAAAAGCGACGAAACTGCCACCTCTCCGGCACCGATAGAAGAAGATTTCGAGGACTTCTGGGAACCCCCCCCACCCCCCACAGACTTAATTTTTGATGATGGTGAACCCTTGGAAAGCAACCGACACCGCATTGCCATGAATGTCTTGATTCGTTCCCTACAGCAGGGTTACGGCGAGCGAGACGACTTCTACACCGGTGGCAATATGTTTATTTATTTCAGCCGCGAACAGGCGAAAAATCGCGATTTTCGCGGGCCCGATTTCTTCGCTGTCCTCAATGTCGATGGCAAGAGAGAGCGACAGGGGTGGGTAATTTGGGAAGAAGAGGGACGTTATCCCGACGTTATCGTAGAATTAACCTCTCCTAGTACCGCCAGAACCGATAAAGTGCGAAAAAAAGCCATTTATGAGGGAACCTTCCGCACGCCAGATTATTTCATCTACGATCCTTTCGATGGCAATTCTTTACAAGGATGGCATTTAGGGGCCGACCAACGCTACCATTCTTTAGAACGAAACGAGCGCGGCTGGTTATGGTGCGAAACTTTAGGCTATTGGTTGGGAACTTGGGAGGGGACTATTGACCGAGAAACGGCAATTTGGGCGAGATTTTATGACCCGGAAGGCAATTTAATCCCCTTACCAGAAGAAGCGGCACAGGAGCAAGCGGCTGCGGCACAGGAGCAAGCAGCTGCGGCACAAGAGCAATTAAATGCTACTCAGCAAGCTCTGGAAGCGGAAAGACAGCGTTCTCAACGGCTGGCGGCTCGTTTGCGAGAAATGGGGATAGAGCTATAGTATAGCTGTATTTGTTTAGGTGAGGAGGTAAACTGCTCCTGTTCCTCCTCGTTCAAAGTCGGTTAATTTCCCCTTTCACGGTTGAGGGAGCCTGCAATCCCAGTCTATTTGAAATCTAGCTCAACACCTGTTTGCTGCTGTGATTACCTTTTGGCCGGTGGGTAATTATTGATTAGAGTTTTCTTTTATTCTTCCTTAAACAGTAAACAGTAAACAGTGAACTGAAAAATCAAATCTGATAACTGATACCTGTCTCGGAGTCTCAACTAGGAAATTTATTTGGCACGACTACTTATACTTATATTACTTATATGTCTAATCTATCTTTGGGCGCACAACCTCCTCTAGAATTTATCCCCCCTGACCTTAATCTCTTACTTTTAAAGGGATGTCAAATCTTTTTACCTCTCTGGTTACAAACTCAAACCAACTTAAGAGAAATTTCCGCCGCCAATCTAGAAACTTTAATCACATTTTATCAAAAAAGTCAAGAGAAAAAAGTCCGTTTACTGCTTGCTTTTCGTCATCCCAGTATTAACGATCCCTACTGTATGGCCTATCTTTTGTGGAAATTAGTACCCAAAAAAGCCCAAGAGTTAGGAATAAAATTACCAGCCCCAATTCACGCTCATTTTATGTATGATCGAGGGATTCCTTTATGGGCTGGAGAAAGGGTAGGATGGTTATATTCTAAGTTAGGTGGTACACCAATTCAACGGGGAAAAGCCGATTTAATCGGATTGCGCTCGGCTCGTCGTTTATTATTAGAAGGAGATTATCCTTTAGCCGCCGCTCCGGAAGGGGCAACTAACGGACATAATGAGCTTGTCAGCGCTATTGAACCGGGTATTTCTCAATTGGCTTTTTGGGGTGTGGATGATGTCAGAAAAGCTAAACAACAGCAAGAAGTAATTATTTTACCCATTGGTATTCAGTATTTTTATATGACTCCAGTGTGGCAAGAAATCGAGCAAATTTTAACTAATTTAGAAAACGATAGCGGTTTAGAACCCACCCCGAATTCATCCCGAGAAGAAAAGGTTTTATACGAGCGTCTTTTTCGGTTAGGAGAAAGATTATTATCCTTAATGGAGGATTTTTATCGAGATTTCTACTATCAATCTTTGCCTGTAGTAACTGCCAATGGTGATGATCCAAATGAAACCCTAGCTAAACGTTTAGCCAATTTATTAGATGTGGCCCTCCAAACCGTAGAAAAGTATTTTAATGTTTCTCCTAATGGTAATGTGATTGATCGCTGTCGTCGTTTAGAACAAGCAGGATGGGAACGCATTTATCGCCAAGAATTAAAACCCACTCATTCTATTTCTCCCCTTGAATTAGGATTAGCTGATCGCCTGGCTGATGAAGCTAATTTAAAAATGTGGCACATGAGAATTGTGGAAAGTTTTGTATCAGTAACTGGTTATTATGTCAAAGAAAAACCCACTGTAGAAAGATTCGCAGAGACAATTTTATTACTCTGGGATTTAGTGACAAGAATTAAAGGAGGTAATCCCTTTTTCCGTCCCCAAATTGGTCAACAAAAAGCAATAATAACTATTGGTAAACCTATTTCCGTATCCGAGCGCTATGGCGATTATAAAAGTGATCGACGCTCGGCCGTAGCACAATTAACCCAAGATTTACAAACCAGTTTAGAAAGTTTAATTATTCATCAGTAGATAATTAGGGTTTACTAAAAAAGTCTCTTGGTGGAGTCAGTTATCAGTTATCAGTTATCAGTTATCAGTCATCAGTTATCAGTTATCAGTTATCAGTTATCAGTTATCAGTTATCAGTTATCAGTTATCAGTTCACTGAGAAAACACCCCACTTCCCCCGCAACGGCTCGACTGAGCCTCACCGAACGTCCGAACGTCCGAACATCGCGCACGAAGTGGTCTCCCCATTTCCCACTCCCCAATTCATAATTTATAATTCCCAATTCATAATTTATAATTCATAATTCATAATTTATAATTCCCACACCCCACTTCCCGACGCAAAACTTTTTCACCTAGCTCTAGTATAGAAGATAGTACGGGAATCTGGAAAAACTCAATAGCGAAAACCCTACCCCGGTCTGAGAATCTTTTATCTACCCTAAAAGTGTAGAGATAAACCAACATCTCTAGCGTTAAGAAAACTTCGGAGGTGACTTATATGGCACTTATACGTTGGGAACCTTTCAGAGAAGTAGAAAGCCTACAAAAAGAAATGAATCGCTTGTTTGACCGTCTTGTGCCGACTGATGTAGGCAATGGCGAAAAAATGGGGTTGTCCTTCATCCCAGCGGCGGAAATTACCGAAACGCCAGAGGCAGTTCAGCTTAAACTGGAAATACCTGGTATGGAAGCCAAAGACCTCAACGTGGAAGTAACAGCCGATAGTCTGACCATTAATGGTGAAAGAAAATCGGAAATTAAAACCGAAGAAGAAGGATTTACCCGCACTGAATTCCGTTATGGTAAATTCCATCGGGTTATTCCTCTACCGGTTCAGGTTGATAACACTAACGTGGCTGCTGAATACAAAGATGGCATTCTCAATCTCACCCTCCCGAAAGCGGAAGAAGAAAAAAATAAAGTGGTGAAAGTGTCCATCAATCCTGCCATTGCTCAATGATGTAGCTCTCATTGTCCGGTCTTGAGCGGAAGAGTTAACCTAGTCTGATTAAACCAAAGCGGGAGTATTAAATCATACTTCCGCTTTTAGCTTCTTAACCCTTTAATTTAAAACTTCTAACACTGCTTGGGGTGATAATTTATCTTTAAACCAGATAACCTGAGCGGGTAGATTTTGAAATTTAACTCCAGCTTTTTCTAGATTTAACCGTTCCGATACGGCTAAAATTAGATTGTTTGCTTGGGCCGATTTGACCTGTAAAAATTTCTTTTGTAGGTATTCTGGTCGCCAATAACCAACAATTTCCAGGAGAAAAACGCGACCATCGGGATGTACTAAACGGAAATCGGGAATCATCACTCCTCCGGGTAAAGGCAATAAATCAACTTCCCTTTCTAGTTGCCATTCAGTTTTTAACTGTAACCAACGTTTAGCGAAAGATTCCTCTAACATACTATCGTAGGGTTTACCCGGGGAATAATGGGACACCAGACCACAGTTATCCTCTAAATTGAACTGTTGTTTTTTAATAGTTCCTGTATAGGAATCTTTATACTGTAATTGTGCCTTCAAATTCCAGTGAGTCACATGGAGTAAGGCAGGAATTAATTTAGCGATTTCAATGCCATAACGACTATTAGCTTTAAATAAACTGGTGGGACCATCGATAGTAATAGTAAATCCCGTGTCGGCATCCCCTTCGATATAAGTCATTAAACGAAATAGTTTTAGATAGCGAAAGAGATATTTATATTCCCCCGGATCGTTGCGGTGGACGTTAATAATTAAATAAGTGGCCCGATAAAAAATCCCTTGAATTTGCGAGAGGTTAAAACGATGAATTAAGTTTTCGGGGGTGGGAGCATCAAATTGAGTGAGAATTTTATTCTCCGCTAAATCAGCATAGAGTCCTTTTTCTAGAGCCACTGGAAAAATTTCTTGATTTAATTCTTGGCTGAGTTGCTGGGCAATTTTCCCCAGAATTAGCGATCGATTTTGGGGAATAGGGACAAAGTTAGCCGCTTGTTCAAAAACTCTTTTTCTTAATTCCTGCGGTTCTAAGGGACTAATAATCTCAAAGGTGGCAAAATGATTGGTTAATAGGTGAGCAAATCCCCGTTTAATTTTATAATCGGGACTGTCTCCCTCCAAGATTAGGAGTTTTTGGCTTAATTCTCCCTTAGTTTCACCGATACTTTCCTGAAAACAGCTGATTTGTTCTTTGGCGATCGCCAGATAGTCGCCAGCGAGCGGTAAGCGTTTGGGAATAATTGTCTCGCCATTTTGACGGGAAATCAATAAATCGGTCGGTAACATGGCAAGCTAGAGAAGAATAATCAGATGGGGAGAGGTGGGACGACAGGGAAAGGTCGAAACCCCAAAAATCCCCCGATTCTAACTATTTTGGTCGATATAACGCTCTAAATCCTCGATTAAACGGGTTAATTCTGCTTCTGTGGTTAAGCGTAGGCGATCATCACGAACCGTTAACAAAACTTTAGCCGAAAAAGGACTCGGATAAATATTGGGATTACAAAACACTTCCAGAAATACATCACCAGTGTGCTGATATTCCAGCGGTTTTTGGGGTTGGGGTTTACCCCCACTAGCGGCATTACTGGCGATCGCTTTCAGGCGATCGAGTAAAATGTTAATTTCCCTTTGCAAATCCAGAGCAGCACTGGGACTGAAACGAAAAGTAACGGAACCTTGCAAGAGATTAAGAGTTAAAGGAATCATCGAAAAAATCAGGTTAGGAGAAGGCCTGAAGTTAATTATATTAATTTGGGGAAATTTGGGGAAATTGGGTTTTGGCGGATGGTTCGGTAATCAGTAAACAGTAAACAGTAATCAGTAATCATACTAAATCCTGTTTAAAAAGTATAGGATAGTGGGGTGTGGGGTGTAGGGTGTAGGGTGTGGGGTGTGGGGAGAAACAATTCATAACTTGAGAGTTAATCACACTATTAAAAACGGATTTGGTATCAGTGAGGTTCTTCGTTACTTGGTCTGGTTCGATCGGGGGGCTTAAATCGACCAAATCTTTATCTGGTAAGATACTTAATTGATGCGTTCGTTCTTGAGCGAAAACAATTGACAAAAATCGCAGCAATGTCTTTCTCTACTGATAACTGATAACTGATAACTGATAACTGAATTTACCGACGCGGAACGAGATTAATCCGGCCTTCGTCCATTTCATCCATGAGTAACTCGAGGGCCTCGTAATCCACATCGGAAACGTAGCCAAGACGAGCGAGGAGTTCATTAATTCCGTTTTCGATTTCTGGCGTGATTTGACGATAATATAGGGCTTGTTCCACTAATTGGCGGATAGTCGGCTGGGTATCCACAATTTCCTTACTCTAGCTCAATAAATCTAGTTTTTGTATCTTGCTTTACTTTATTTTAGCAAAAATACCAGTATCATTTTGGGTCATCATCAGTTATTCAGAGTTAGAGCTTAAACCTAACGACTTTCCCCTGATGTTCACCCTAGTCAGTCCTGATCACTGTTCCTCTTTACTACTGGGATCCTAAGGCTAACCTAAAATCGGTTCCTCCCTATAGGGGTCAAGATTAAAAAAAGATTAATCTTTTCAGGAGAGAGAGAATTGATCAAGACCAAGCACAAAATCAGCAAGTTAGGACATAATAGCGGTATCTGATTTCCAGTTAAAAGGTTCATTTATGAATTTCAAAGCCCAGCCATGAAAAGTCCTGTAAAAGTCCCAGAAATAGCTCTATTTGAGCCAAGTGGCTATGTTACCGCCGCTAACGTCCTAGAATTTCAAGAGCAGCTCACCAATCTGGTTAATCAGAGTCGCTCTGTCACTTTTCTCGTGGATATGAGTAGGGTGGAATTCCTCGACAGCGCTGGATTAATGGCTTTAGTTACCGCCTTTCGTCTGGCTCAAAGTCAAGAAAAATCCTTCAATATCTGTTCCATTCCACCTTCAGTCAAGATTATCTTTGAATTAACCCAACTGGACCGGGTTCTCTCGATTTTCCCTAGCCGTGCTGACTTTGATGCTGTCATCACCCTCCCCCAAGCGGCGTAAGCAGACAAAATAGCGTTTCTCGCCGCAATTTCTCGCCTACAATCTCAATTCTACCCGTAAATCACCTCTTGACCGGGCAGATTACCATTTACATTATCGACTCCTCAGGACAACAATTTTTCTCAAGGAGAGCCATTATACTGTTGAGATGGCTCTCCTCTTTTTTGGATATTATTTCGGGGGGCAAACTACCATACACTTGTTGGGAGCAGATTACAAAAGACTGTCTGTTAAGAAATTCCATGACTTTAGTAATGACAGAGGGGAAGGGGGGCAAGATGATAGATAGGTAATGAGTAGTAATTTCCTAGAATCCATGACAGTCAACAATCTCCAGTATGCTTATTTTCCCGGTTGTGTCGCTCAAGGTGCCTGTCGGGAACTATATTTATCCACGGCAGCCCTGACGGAAGCTTTGGGGATTAATTTAGTCGAACTCAAAAAAGCTGCCTGTTGTGGTTCGGGAACCTATAAGGAAGATTCGCAACTCTTGGAAGATGCCGTCAATGCGCGTAATATTGCCCTAGCGGAAGCCCTCAATTTACCCCTGTTGACTCACTGTAGCACCTGTCAAGGGGTGATCGGTCATGTGGATGAGCGCTTGAAGGAAGCAAAGCATAATAATCCCAATTATGTTGAGGAAGTTAATAATTATTTACAGAAAGAACATTGTTCCCCCTACCAAGGTACGACGACGGTTAAGCACCTACTCTGGGCAATTGTCGGCGATTATGGCTTAGATAATCTGGCGGCCAAGGTGATTCGTCCCTTATCAGGCTTAAATTGTGCCGGTTTTTATGGTTGTTATCTCCTGCGGGCCCAGGATACTCTCCCCTACGATAATCCTTTTCAGCCGGAATCTCTAGAAAATGTCTTTCGGACCGTGGGGGCCAATCCGGTTTATTATCAAGGACGCACTCAATGCTGTGGTTGGCCCCTGTCCAGTTATGCCACCACCCAATCGTTCCAAATGGCAGGAAAACACATTTTAGAGGCCATGGCAGCTGGGGCCGATTGTTTAGTCACCCCTTGTCCTTTATGCCATCTTAATCTTGATTCCCGACAACCGGAAGTGGCAAAAGTGATTGGTCGAAGTTTAGGTTTACCCGTGTTACATTTTTCCCAATTGGTCGCTTTAGCGGTGGGAGTCAGTCCCGATCGTTTAGGATTAGATCGACACATCGTTTCCACCAAATCCCTCTTAAAGAAATTGGGGTTTTAGAACTCAATCAGGAGTGTTAGCAATGGATTGGTTAAAAAGAATTTTTGGCTTAGATAAACCGGCCAATGCCGCTAGTGCGATCGCTGGAAAAGCTGCCGCTGCGGGTATTCCCCCCGAAAGAGTGGGATTAGACGGAAAATACGACGAAAGCGGACTAGCTAAACGAGTAGTTTTAGCTTTTGACGAGACACCGGATTTAGCTGATGAAGACAAATTGTGGGTCGCTCAAACTGGTAGTAAAGTTGTACTAAAAGGCAAGGTTTCCAATCAGGCGACTTTAAATAAAATGGTAGCAATTGCCAGTAAAGTGCATGGGGCAACCAGCGTCGATACCAGTCAAGTAACTATTGGGTGAAGTCAAACGGCTATATTCCCCGTGAAAATTAACCACTGAGTAGGTGGATTGGCATTTTTTTTGTCCCTAGGTTGTTGTTAGGTGATTGCCGGCTGATTAATCATGGTTGAATGTTAATCGGCTTTTCCTTTTAAGGAGACGAAATCGGGACTATGAGAATTACTATTGTTACCATTTTGCGGGGTATGAAAACGATTTCTCACTTCGGGGGGAGTGGGTAAACCCTGTTTCATTTCCGCCACTTTTAAGAGGATCAAATACTCATAAAAAGCTTGCAGAGTACACCAAGCAAAACCAGCTTTACCATCGAGAATTCCTGCCAAGATAAAATACATATAAAACCAACGAAGCAGGGGACGAAAAGGCAATCTTAGAGATAAATCTTTTAAAGCTCTCCGTCTATCTACTTCGGTTTCACCAAAAAATAAATTTTTCCAACTAACACCACCGTTAGCCAACTGATGTAGGGTTTCTGCTGCTTCATCGGTAGAATAACGATTATGTTTTTCAATCCAACGACTTAAACCTTTACTACAGGTATAATGGGGATAGGTTTCTTGTAAAAAAGAGGTTTTTCCTCGACATTCTTCTCTTTCCGTGTGACCATAATCGCTAAACCAGACTTGATCTTTTCTAAATAGACGCATTTGATAACGGGGATACTGGGTGCTGCGACGGATCCAAGTTCCCATAAACATAACTCTTTCGGCCACATAAAAACCAGTAAATTCCTGTTGTTGCGTGGCACGCAGACATTCTGCGTAGAGTTGGGGTGTTATCCTTTCATCTGCTTCGAGAATATAAACCCAATCGTATTTAGTCTCGATATTTTCTAGCATCCAAGTTCTTTGTTTACCATGGCTCTCGAATTGATGCTGAACCACGCGCACTGGATAACGAGAAGCAATCTCTACAGTACGATCACTACTGTAGGAGTCAACCACAATCACATCATCGGATAGAAGTGCCGATTCCACACAGGCGGCAATATCAACCTCTTCGTTATGGGTGAGAATGTAAATGGAAAACATAGATATATGGTGTTTGATTATACGAAACCCAATCGGGCAGTAGTCCTATTTTGTACCGGAAAAAGCGGAATGAAAACCAGTTTATAGAAGAGATTTTCTCAAAACTATCAGACTGCGCTCATTCTACCCTCGATCGCTATTTTGTCAATATTCCTTAAGTATTACTTGAAAAATTCTTTACCTGAGCTTGTGGCGACCGGCGGTGAGCTATTCCCCGCCATGAGATAATAGACGGTGCTTTATGTCTTCAGTAATTTTCGATGACTGCTGTTTCCGAGTGTTTTCGTTCTCTCCGTTCCCAGGGGAATTGTGCCTTAATTCCCTTTATTACTGCCGGTGATCCCGATTTATCTACCACTGCCCAAGCTTTACGCATTTTAGACCGGGCAGGGGCCGATCTGATCGAGTTGGGGGTTCCCTATTCCGATCCTCTTGCGGATGGTCCGGTTATTCAAGCGGCGGCCACCCGCGCTTTAAATCGGGGTGTCAAGTTGGAAGATGTGCTAGAAATCGTCAAAAATGCTCAGGGAGAGGTGAAAGCTCCCATTATTCTCTTTACTTACTATAATCCCATCTATCATCGCGGGATAGATGTCTTTTTAGACCAAATAAAAGCAGCCGGGGTGAGTGGTTTGGTGGTTCCCGATTTACCCCTAGAGGAAGCGGCAAGTCTGCTGCAACCGGCTGCCGCTAAGGGAATTGAGGTGATTTTATTGGTAGCGCCTACCAGTCCCCCGGAACGAATACAAGCGATCGCCCTGCAATCCCAAGGTTTTATTTATCTGGTGAGTGTCACGGGAGTGACGGGAATGCGGAATCAAGTGGCCACGAGAGTGGAGGAATTGCTCGATTCTATCCGTTCTGTCACCGATAAACCCGTGGGGGTAGGATTTGGCATTTCTGACCCGACACAGGCGCTACAGGTGAAAAACTGGGGTGCTGATGCGGTAATTGTCGGCAGTGCCATGGTTAAACGTCTGGCCGATAATTCCCCCAGCGAAGGGTTAAAATCCCTTGAAGAATTCTGTCGTAGTTTAAAACAGGCGATTCAGTGAGGGGTTAGAAATTCTTCTAAGGGAATTCCGGCTGCGGGGCGATCGAGGTAGAATCTTTCCCGAATTCCTCGATCACCTTGAGTTAAATTGGAGAGAGTTCGCGTTCACCCGCTAATTTCAGTGCAGAAGCTGCTTCAGGAATATAGGAAGTTTTCGTTTTAGAGACCATACCTCCCTGTTGTTCGAGTAATTGTTCTAGACGCATGGTACTCCAATCGGTCAGCATCGAGTTACCTAGCCGGGGGGCCAATTTGTTAATTTTCTCCACGGCGGAGATACCCAATTCATCCATCTGTAGGGAAGCTAGATAGCAATCACAGGCGATGTCTATCTCTCCTAATCGTTCGTGACATTGGCCGGCCATAAACCAAGCGATCGCCATTCCAGGTGGGCCGAGTCTAGTGGCAGAACGATAGATTTTCGCCGCTTCTTCAAATTTATTTTGTTTCAGTAAAATTTCCCCCAGTTGCAGGCGATAACGAGAGTAAAGAGGTTCCATCGCCACCATTTTCTTCGATCTCTCTTCGGCGAGATCAATATCGCCTAACCAGAGAGCTTCTTTTGTTCGGCTCTCAAAAACCGTCGTCAGATTTTCATGGGCGGCAATTCTCTCGGTCTCGTTTTTACACTCGCGGGTTAGTTCTTCCGCTAGGGATTGACAGATATCCATTTCACGGATGACCGTTTGTCGTTCACCCCGCAGAAGTGGAGCAAAAACAGCCGCGCGGTGGTAAACACTGGTTAAACGTTTAAACTCGAAATTTCCTCTGATCGTTTCAAGGTGATCGAGTTTTTCCCTTGCCACTTCTCGCCAATGAGCTACTGCGGCTATGTCTCGAAATACAGTAGCGTGTAAAGCGATTAGTTCTACGGCCGCTCCGAAAACCACCAGGCTTTCTTTAGAAGCGTGTTGAACGATCCGTTTAAAATCTTTCAGGTTTTCCGATGTACTGATACTTTCTTGACAGAGGATTTTAGACATCGCCAGGCTGTAAGCTAATCTAGCGAACGTGGGGTCTCTCCCAATGTTTTCATCGGTAATTGCAGGAATATAGCTAATAATCGTTTCATGAAAGCATAAACTCGATAATAAATTAATTGTTTTCAGTTGAGTAGCGGGTGAAAGCTCACGATAATGCTCTAAATGCTCGCAAAGAACTCTCCAACGTTCGGTTCTCAACTCATCGGGGAGGGTGAGAGGATCGTTAATTGGGTATTGAAAAAGACCGGTCTCTCGAATCAATTGCTCTCGAAAAGAAGCGGGGTGAACGAGAGTAACCGGGTTCACAGACGACGTATTAGTATCTCGCACTTCGGAGACAAGATTTCGATAACTATAGTCAATTCCCTGAATATGCCAAGCGCCAGATTGATAGGGACTAAGATCGAAATAAGGACGATGGCTCCAAGTGATCGGAAAATCGTTTAAAAATAGCATACATATTCTCAAGAAATGCGATCTTCTTTATCTGGTTAGTATTTCCACGATAGTCAACGGAGTATCTTGTTTGGCTGAACTACCGTGGAAACTAGGAGAAGTAAAAGATAAAATACTGATTTGTCTCTGTATTTTATCAATCAGTTACACTTCGACGGTCCAACGACAACAACCGCCTACCACTTGACGTAAAGTTTTAAAAGCGGTGATACTTTCTGGACTGTCGTTAGCGGCATCGGTGCGAAGCTCGATAATTTCGTTAGTCACCGTGTTTTTGATCTCGTTGATTTTGATGTTAGCCATGAGATGTATTCTCCAAATTTTCGCTAAATGAATGAATCAAATTATTGATTCAAGAAAACAATAACAATTTTTCAACATCAGATCAACTATCAAAATCGAACAAAAAGAACATAATTTAGTTATTTATGTTCTTTTTGAAAGACTATTTTTTACAAAAACATCATCAAAACGTAAGGATTCAGGTGCCTCAAATGCAGTCACAGAGCGGCTTCTAAAATCTCAGAACTCGCTAAACTAACAGTTTCATTCTCAATAAGCACGAAAATTAAGGCTTTCAGGGTTTCTGAATGAGAATGAGGATTTGGACATAATTCGCCTAAATGCTTACACAGCATGAGTTTGACTGCTTTTTGTATGGCCTGAATCCTTACATCAAAACCGATTAAACAACGGGCTTCCAAGCTATTTAAAGAAACAAAAATGAGTAATTTATGTACAAAAAACTCTGAACCTGTCTTGTTGGAAGCAAAGAGAACCAACCAAGCTAACTTAATTGAGTTATTTAGGGTTTGCGGCAAAAAGTTTGTTGGTGGGGTTAGGAGTCAGGATTCAGTAGCCGGTCGTCGGTCGTTTCAGGCTTTGTTGCCCTCCTTTTTTGTACTAGCCTGTGTACTATAAACAAGATAAGGCCAAGTTTTTGAAGGTCACAATCCTATTTTCGCAGCATGAACATCAGACTTTAACAGGTCAAAAGCCTTATTGTAAAAGGGTTTTACCATTATTCAGCAAGCACTATTTATTTTTTAAATTAACTGGCAATTCTGTTAATGAATAGATTCAGGAATTTTTAAAAGTGTATGTATTAAAAATCGCTTTGTTGGTTTTTATGCTGAATAAGCTCACTCAAGAATAATCGGATTATTGGTATTTTATTAATCCATATTGTATTAATTTTATAGTAAAATAATCCGTAGGTTGGGTTAAACGAAGTGCAACCCAACACAAAACATCAAGAATAATAGGGGGATGATGTTGGGTTTCATGCTTCAACCCAACCTACAAAATAGGCGATCAGCCTTCTGTAAAACCTCCGCAGTGACCGACTCGCTTAGATAATACTCCCCGCAATTCTGACAGACATCCGCGGGGACTTGTTTTAGAATCACGATACAATCATCTCTCTCTAAAGTAACAGTTACGAAACCCGATCGAGTCGTACCGTTTTTACAGATAACACATTCCATAACTCTTATCTTCCCTTACTATGTTTGCGGGGTGAGCAATGCCCACCCCGTCCACAATTAATTACTTAACTCGTATTCTATTTCCTGAATCTTCTCCTTTACCCAGCCGTTAAACAAATCAACACCGATTTTCAGAGCCAACTCCTCGGTTAATTTTGGTTTAAGGATTTCCTCGACAAAAATCAGGTGAAAACCTCGATCGCCTTGCAGCGGTTTCAACAATCGAGAAGAATCCGAGGCGAAAATTGCGGCCGAAAGATTCGGTCGTAAATCCTTACGGTAAACAGTACCGCGATAACCACCCTTACGTCGTAATTCCACATCCTCGATATAGCGATGCGCTACTTCCTGAAAGCTGATTTCCTCCTCCTGAATCGATTCATACAACTCCTCTGCCATCGCCTGATCTGCTAACACCACCTCGTAGATCACCGCGCCGGTATAATCTAGCTGGTGTTCGACGAAATAGGATTCAATTTTGTCTGCGAAAAGATGTTCGGCTAATTTACCCGATAGTAAATTGAATTGAACGATCTCCTCGAAATCATCTAGGGATAAGCCCTGTTTTTGCAACCAATTCCATGTATATTTGGCGTTATGTAATCCTTTGGCGAGACGGAATTGATCGGCCGCCTGTTGTAACTCGTCAGTTGTGTTTTTAATCCCCGCTTCCGTGGCAGTTTCGGTGATGATTTTCCGAGCGATAATTCCCTCGGCCATTTCGGGGACTTTCCCCGATAGCTTAAGCTGTTGGATAAGGTCTTGATTGGTGATTGTGATACTATGGGACATAATGACTCCTTAAACAGTTATGCGAAATTAATTTCCTAGTTGAGATAGGCAAGAGGGTTAGCGAGGAGTGTAAGTAATTTGGCTTCGATACCTAAAAAAACTAGAGTTTTAACCCATCTTTTTGCAGATCCTTAAAGGGATCGAGGATGTAATCGATCACCCGACGCTGACGGACGATCGCTTCTGCGGTAGCCGTATCTCCCGGATTGAGGGGAATACATTGATTTCCCTTTTGAATACAGGAGCGATCGAGTTGAATTTCTAGCTCGAAAACGTTAATTTTTCCGTTGGGCGTTTCCTTTTCGATCGCCGTCGGTGATTTCTTGGTAATCTTGCCGCCGATAATGCCGTAATCCTGAAAAGGATAGGCATCGAACTTGACTTTTATCGGCATACCGGCGCGGAGAAATTGACTTTGATCCGTGGGCATTTCTGCCTTGAGAATAAACCGCGATCCCTTCGGTGCTATCTCCGCAACCCGCGTTCCCGACTGCACCACCGCACCCGCGCGTTTAATCGGTAATGAAAAGATTGTGCCGTCGGTATTCGCCTTTAAAACCCTCTGACTTAGTTGGATTTGGAGCGCTTGCCGTTGGCTCTCGCTTTGGGCGATTTCCGATGCCAGTGTTGCGATCTCCGTGTCTAGATTGTTAATCTGCTCCTGTATCCTTAAGAGTGCCAACTCGTTGGAATGGCGGAGACTTTGATAACCCCGCTGCCGCTCCTGTAATTGCAGACGCGCTTGGGCGATATCGGCGCTCGTTTGTTGACTCGTCTGACGGTAGGCACTTTTTAATTCCGCTAGTTTATGTTGATTTTCTTTTACCTCCGCTTTTCCCCGCTCGTAGAGTTGTTGGCGCTCCTTGGCATTGTCCTCGCGCTCGATGAATTGCACCTCCGATATCGCGCCATCCTCCCACGCTTTTCGGTAGCGATCGACTTCTTTTAAAGCCGTTTGATAACGACTTTTGAGAATCGGATAATCAGTCTGACTTTGTGCGAGGGCGGTTTTCGCTTGATTTACCCGCGCCTGTTGTTCTTCTAGGGATATTTTCGCTTTCTTGATTAATGCGTCCACATTCTCCCGCGCTTGTTCGATCGAGGCTTCTTTTTCCGCTGCCGCCGCGCGATTTTGTTGGCTTTGGGTGGTTAAAGAAATCTCTAACTGACTTTTGACCAGTTTCTGTTGGGAAAGACGGCTTTTTTGTCCTTCTATTTTCTCCTCGATTTGTTGTATTTCCTTGCCGATTAATGAGGAATCTAGGGTTAAAATCGGTTGTCCTGCTTTCACCTCTTGGCCTTCACGGACATAGATTTTTTCCACTTTTCCCGTCGCGATAGCATCGATTTTGACTGTTTCTCCTTGGGGTTCCAGTTTTCCTGGTCCGACACCCGTTTCATCGACTTTTGAGAATATCGCCCAGGGGAGAATGATCGAGACGAAAATAATCAGAAAATAGAGTAAACCACGCGTCCAGGGTAGGGGTAAAGTATCGATCAATTCTTTGGTCTGGAAAGACCAGTTATCGCGCTCTCTGTCTAGATTGGTTGTCATAGTTATTCACTCAATTGATTAGAGTTCAAATTACGGTAAATACCGGGACGGGCCATTAATTCTTCGTGGGTTCCACTATCGACTAATACCCCTCGATCAAGAACGAGAATACAATCCGCGTTCCGCACCGTAGAGAGGCGATGGGCGATAATCACCATCGTGCGATTCTGCCGAATTTTCTGGAGATTTGTTTGAATAATCCGTTCCGATTCGGTATCGAGGTGGGAAGTGGCTTCATCGAGAATTAATAACCGCGGCTCTCCCATTAGCGATCGAGCGATGGCGATCCGTTGTCTCTGTCCCCCGGAAAGTAGCCCTCCACCCTCGCCGATCTGGGTTTCGTACCCCATCGGCAGTGATTGAATAAAGTCATGAATTCCCGCTAATTTCGCCGCGACCACCACATTTTCTAGGGGGCGATCGGGATGACCTAAACTGATATTTTCCCGAATCGTGGAACCGAAGAGAAAGGTATCCTGATCGACGACTCCCACCTGTTGCCGGAGGGAACTGAGGGCGATCGTACTCAGATCGTAACCGTCGATCGATATCTTCCCATCGGTGGGGGGATAGAGGCCGATCAGTAATTTCGAGATCGTGGTTTTTCCCGAACCGCTCCGACCGACGATGGCAACGGTTTGACCGGGTAAAATTTCAAAACTGAGGTTTTCTAAAACATTCTGATCGCTGTCGGTGTGGTAGCGAAAGGTGACATTTTCAAAGCGAATATGTCCCTGTAATTCCGGGAGAAACTGACGGGAAAGTTCCTCTAAATTCTCCTCCGGCTTTGCGTCTAGTACATCGTTAATCCGCTCGACGGCGATATTGACTTCTTGAAATTGCGTCCAGAGAACGGTTAAGCGTTGAAAAGGCGCGATGATCTGGGCAAAAAGCATATTAAAGGCGATCAATTGTCCGATCGATAATTGATTTTGAATCACTAGATAGGCACCGAAACAGAGTAACCCTGTCGTCGCTAAAGATTCGATCAGATTACTGAATATCTGGAGATTATTGCCGATGATCTGCCCGGAGAAATTTTTCTTGACCTCCACCGAGAAAAGGTCTTCCCAGTGCCAACGGGTCGATCGCTCTGTGGCGGTAGATTTGACGGTACGAATACCGGTTAAAATCTCGATCAGGTAACTGCTTTCTTTAGCGATCGCCTGAAAAATATCCCGGGATATTCGCTGGAGAAAAGGGGTAGAAATTAACGCCAGCAGAAGGAACGGTGGCACAATCGCTAAACTGATGAGGGCTAATTGCCAGCTATAGCGGAACATCACCGCCACGTACACGAAAACCGTTAATAAGTCAAGTAAAATCGAGAGAGCTTCCCCAGAGAGAAAACGCTGAATCTTGCGATTTTCCCCGACGCGGGAAATAATATCGCCCACATAGCGGGACTCGAAATAACCGAGGGGAAGGCTGAGGGTATGGCGGATAAAACCGGTGATTAATGCCGTATCGATGCGATTAGCGGTGTGATCGAGGAGATAGGCGCGTAAACCGGTAATTGCCACCCGAAAAACCCCGAAAATTAGCGCACCGATCCCCATTGCCCAAAGGGTAGTTAAGGACCCCTGCACGATTACCCGATCGAGGATTAACTGGGTGAAAATCGGCGTAATTAAGCCGAATATCTGGATAAAAAGCGAGGCGACGAAAATTTCCAGCAGTACGAACCAATGGGGTTCCAGTAAGCGATAAAACTGCCAGAGAGAGGTTTTATCCTCTTTCGTGTCCCGGAATTTCTGGTTCGGTTGGAGCAGCAGGGTGAATCCCGTCCATTTACTGGTGAATTCGGCACGACTTAGGGTTAATTGCCCGATCGCTGGATCGCCAATAATCACCTGTTTGGGGGTAATTTTCCAGATAACAACGAAGTGTTTGCCTTCCCAGTGAGCGATCGCCGGTAGGGGCTGTTTCCCTAATCCCTCTAGAGTCGCTTTTACCGGACGGGTGGAGAGGCCGATATTTTCCGCCGCGGTGATCAGTCCCTTCAGGGATGCCCCGTCGCGGTTGACGTTGGCCATTTCCCGCAAACGGTTGACGCTGATTCTTTTGCCCCAATAACGGGCGATCATGACTAAACCGGCCGCCCCGCAATCGGAGGCGGACTGTTGCTCGAAGAAGGGATAACGGCGGAGGGATTGACCGATCCAGTGACCTAACCGCTGCGCCGGAGAGGGAAAATAGGCTCGATCGCTTTTTTTGTCCGTTTCTTCTGTCTTCGTCCCAAGAAGTTGCTCAATTTCCCGCGCCCGTTGCAGTAATGTTTTTTTCAGGGCGGGGTGTTTTTTCAGGATCGGCCTCAGGGCGGACTCGGGGATAAGAAGTAGTTCCGCCTTCACCGAGACTCGAACCGAGTAGGGCAGAAAACCCGATCGGGGAAAGAGGGTGAATTCTCCAAAAAATTCGTCGGTTTTGAGCGCGATCATCTCTTTTTGCTGCGAGTTCGCTATACGAACTTTGCCGCGAACCACTAGGTATAATCCGGGCTGTAGGGGCAGTGTACCTGCTTCGGGAGAGAGGGTGATCGCCGTTTTCTGGAGACTCCGCCACTGGGTTTCGGACAGGAATTCTGGCCAGGGATTGACGAGGCTGTGAGTATCGAGCATAGTTGTTTTAAGCTTTGGCTGAAGGAGAAAGATCGACGATGCGGATCGGCTGTAGCTGTTTGCGGAGGCGATTGACGTGGGTGGGGGTGAGCGCGACCCCGAATTCTTTCTCTAGATGCTGCGCTAACCAAACTCCCGACCATCGGTTAAAGGAATAGCCGAAATCCCGGGGGGATTTACTAATCAGTTCTCTCAGGCGATCGAGGTAAGGTTGATCAACTTTTGAAGGGCGACCGCGGCGGTATTTCTGCCAGCGCTCGATCTTGCCACTCTCGGCGATCAGTATCCATTTACTAGCGGTGGCGGCAGTACAATCGAGAAGCTTACGGATCTCGGCCTGGGATTTGCCCTCGTCAGCGAAAAGAATGATTTGAATCCGTTTGCGATCAACATCAGAGATATTTGGTTCTGTTAAGATTTCGAGAAGTTGCTGACGTTGGGGTGGGGATAGATATTTACCAGCGCTTGATGACATAGTCTTTGCAACTATAAGTAAAAGCAGACAGCAGCAGGTCGGAGCGTTGAGGCAAGAAAGTTGTACTAAGTTGTACGATGGGCTGACTTCCCCAGGTGACGATCTCTTTCGCTGTCCTTAAATTCTTATTTTGGCTGCGAAAGTGAACATTATGAAGTTTATTAAATCCGACATTCCGCAAATCTTCATATACTTTTATATATTTTTACATTCCCCAAGATGTTTTGACGAAAAACCTTCATTGTAGAACCTACTATTGAGAACATTTTCAATAATTGATTTTTTCTGAGAAAAAAAAATACAATTCTTAACCTTGATAAAAATCCATGATTGTAGCTATTGAATGTTAAGAAGTGCGAAAAGTGGGTAAATTGTTTTTCTCTCGCCCGATCAAACCGCTCTAACACCTAACCCCCATCACCCCATCACCCTATCTCCCCGCTGGCCACTGATAACTGATTGCTGACTACTCAAAATCGTTATGACTATGATATAGTTGTTAAGGAATGTAAAAATAGTTGCATTTTCCCAGAAACTAGATTAAGGAGATTAAAAGCATGACCGCCGAAGGTTGCTTAAGAGTCGGACAAGCGGCGCCGGATTTCACCGCGACCGCCGTTTTCGATCAAGAGTTCAAAACCATCAAATTGTCGGATTATCGGGGTAAATACGTCGTTTTATTCTTCTATCCCCTCGATTTTACCTTTGTTTGCCCCACGGAAATTACCGCTTTCAGCGATCGAGTTAGCGAATTTGCCAGCATCAACACCGAGATTTTAGGGGTGTCCGTCGATAGCGAATTTGCTCACCTAGCATGGATTCAAACC
Organism: Microcystis sp. 49638_E5; assembly: GCF_021300285.1. Taxonomy (NCBI): domain Bacteria; kingdom Bacillati; phylum Cyanobacteriota; class Cyanophyceae; order Chroococcales; family Microcystaceae; genus Microcystis; species Microcystis sp. 49638_E5. The sequence continues at coordinate 48,050 of NZ_JAJTDH010000001.1, forward strand.
GAGAGAAAATCCGGCGGTGTCGGTGATGTGGCCTATCCGTTGGTGTCGGATCTAAAAAAAGAAATCAGCACCGCTTACAATGTTCTTGATCCTGATGCGGGAGTGTCCCTGCGCGGTCTGTTTATCATCGATAAAGAAGGTGTTATCCAACACGCTACTATTAATAATCTTTCTTTCGGTCGCAGTGTCGATGAAACCCTCCGCACTCTGAAAGCGATTCAATACGTCCAATCCCACCCGGATGAAGTTTGTCCCGCCGGTTGGCAAGAAGGGGATGCTACCATGGTTCCCGATCCTGTGAAGTCAAAAGTTTACTTCGCGGCAGTTTAGTTAAAAATCCTCAGAAGTCCCTCAGCTATAGATGGGGGGAAACTTTTAAAGGGGGGCGAAATAATTCGCCCCTTATTTTAATCGGAAAATTTTCCAGAAAATTGGCCCCATTAGCCATGACCTCATCTAGAATACTGGCCAGCAAGTCAAGAAAGAGTCACGGCGATCTATGACTACCAGTAATTATGATTCCGAGTTGACAGTTTTGGGATTACCCGCAGCCAAAGGTAGATGGTTATTAATACCTCTAGGAATGGGTGTTTTACTCTGTTTAGGGACGGTGTACTCTTGGAGTATCTTTAGAAAACCCCTAGAAACAGAGTTAAATCTCAGCGCCACGGAAAGCTTACTACCCTACACTGTAGCCCTAGTATTTTATGCCGCTTCTATGCCGATCGCCGGTTTTTATATCCCCCGGGTAGGCACTCGCAGGATGACCGCTATCGGCGGAATTATCGTCGGTTTAGGCTATATTCTCGCTAGTTTTGCCGCTCATATCCAGACAATTATTCTGACCTACGGAGTTATTGCCGGCACGGGAGTCGGCATCGCTTACGGTGTTCCCATGGCAGTGGTGGCACGCTGGTTTCCCGACAAAAAAGGTTTAGCGGTGGGTTTAACCATCATCGGATTTGGCCTTTCTCCCCTGATTACCGCACCTTTAGCCAATCGATTAATCAATGAATATAGCGTTAGACCAAGTTTAAGATTTTTGGGGATTATCTTTACAATAATTATTGTGATTATTGCGATCACAATGAAGTTACCCCCTCAAGACTGGCAACCCCCCGCAAATTTAGCTAATCGAAAATCCGACTTTCCGGCCAATTATCCAGTGAATATGCTGAAAAGTCGCTCATTTTATGGTTTATGGCTTTGCTATGCCATTGGTGCTTTAATTGGCTTGAGTGCTATCGGTATTTCTAGTCCCGTCGCTGAGGAAATTATTCAGATTGATCCGGGGTTAGCCGCTAGTAGTGTTGCTCTATTTGCCTTGTTTAATGGTATTAGTCGTCCTTTGTTCGGTTGGTTAAGCGATCGCTGGAAACCCCATTATCTAGCGATCGGGGCTTATACACTCATTTTGATTGGTTGTCTGTTGATGGTCAAGGCCGAAAAAGGGGCAGTTACTAGCTATCTAGTGGCTTTTTGTCTATTTTGGTTTTGTTTAGGGGGATGGTTAGCCCTAGCTCCCGCTACCACTCTCCACTTCTTTAATCCTGACCACTACGCCCAAAATTACGGTATTGTTTTTACTGCCTACGGTGTCGGTGCTTTGATCGGAACTTTAGTAACCGGTAGAATTCGCGATTGGTTCGGTACTTACACTTATGCTTTTTATGCTATGGCTGTATTGGCAATACTGGGTATTTTTCTCGCGAGTGCCTTACTGAAAAGAGAGCGATCACAGCTATCAAATCCTAGCTAAGGGAGTTAATCTTACCCTAGAGTAGATACTGCTGCTATTTTACACCAATTAAAAGTAAAAGTAGGCTACAGATAACTAGGATAGGGGGCGGGGAAATGGGAGACTTGACCAGTTATCAGTAAACAATAATCAGTGATAGGGTTCTTCTCGACTTTTTGTGATATTTTTTACTTATGTATGTAATAATTTTTGCTTATAAAATATTGAAATGTTTACTGGAAAAGACTTTTAGGACTATTTTGCTGAAGAAACTATCAGTATAGACCCCGTTTCCACACAGAAACCAGAAGAGCCGTGATAGGATAATTAGTGGTCTGTCAAGATTGAATTGAGGGATAAATCTCCTTCTGATTGTCTTAATCGACCATTTTAAAACTGAAAGATTATTAGATTCCCACTCGCTATTGGAAGGGGATAGATTTAGGTCAAGGTCATCGTTTGCTTGGCAGAAAAAGTCAACACCAATTGATGAGGATAGACAATTTCTACGCCGATTGTTTCGAGGAATGCTCCCTTTTCTGTCTGAGTTGCACAGACAAAATTTCCCTGCTCATCATATTTAACCCAATCTCCAAATAATTCTACTAGATAAGCTTCCCCATTTTTGAGAATTTCTACAATTGTCCCAACTGTCCCGATAGGAGCTATTCCGCCATCAATTAAAGGTAGATATTCCCTTAGTATAACACCATCAAACAATTGAAACTTACTCATTTTCAATCTCCTAAACTATCGGGTACTGCTGTGACAAATCTGGTCACATCTTCTCCTCTCAAAACAATAGACCTCGACCTAATCTAATAAAATCACAATAATAGGATATTATAAAACAAAAACCAACTTAAACACTAATATGATTAAACGAATTAAAGCATTGAATGAGCTAGAATTTGACTCGGCAAAATCGGGGGAGCCAGTCTACGGAAAATATAAAAAACTATTCGTTTATATAGAGTTAGGTAAAGAAGAGGAGTATCGAGGAAACCCTCAAGATAACCAGAAAACCCAATACCGACTTTTTCGTCGGTGTAAGGTGGAATACTCGAAAACGGAAGAAGAATCAGAACAAGGTATCTACCAATATGACGAAACAAATATCGATGTCATTTTGTACTGGTAGAGGTAACATTGGACGGTATAGGTCTTTTAATCGCTCTTTTTCTGCGTGATTGTCGATCTTGAATCAAATCTCGGTTTTCCTCGATGAAAGAAATTAACTGATCATCAGGGATTTCTCGGAACTCGCCAGTTTTCAATAAAACAGTAGCCATGGTAAATCGAACTCCTGAATATTCGTCTTGATCGCTATGAAAGCAGATCTTGTCTTGATCATATATCTATTTTTGCTTTATTCCAATAGAGCGATCGCTAAAGAATGATAAAGTAGTTGCTAAAATATCTAATAGAGATCTGTGTCACCCGAATATTCGTCTCGATCGCTATCATAGCAGCCCTCTGCTAACAGGGAGTTCCCTAGAGTCAAAGAAATCACCACTTAGAGGTATATTCATTGCCTTTATTGCTGGGATTTTTTCGGCCACTGCTGACGGCGATAACTGCTATACTGCCCATGAACATTGACCAGATAGGGAACTAGATAAGTCAGTAATGCCGCCAGCCAGCGATCGCTTGTCATACGGCCGCTGATTATAGCATAACCGTGGTTAATTGTCAATAAAATTGTCCCCACTACTACAGCCACTCTTATCCCGGTGGGGGCAAATTGGGGGGACAATAAAGCCCGAAAATAGCCGATAATTCCTTTCATTGCCTATAAATCGCACTCTATCAGGCGAGTAAAACAAAAAGTCACCATTTTTAACCCGTAGGGAGACTTCCACCAGAGAGCGGGAAAACAGCCTTCTGGAGCTGCTAGACTAAAATCCCAGTGATCATAATCATCGATACGCCACTGCTCTTTATCGCGCCATCCTACCAATTCCCCAAATTTTCTAATCGTTTCCGCGTCTTGGGTACGCAGGGTGTTAATATCACCCCCGGCGGCAAAATATAACTTCACCTGATTGCTAAAACCGAAATGATCGCCGCTATAATTTTTCCAAAGGCGATCGAGTACTCGAATCACATTAACGGGAAACCGCATCATATCCTCTGGGGTTAAAGTATCGCGGGTTCTGCCGGCAGTTTCGAGGATAACTCGGAGAGTTTCTGCGTCTGCTTCCCTAAAGTTCCCCTCAGCTAGGAATTGCTGTAATTTACCATAGCGCTCGATGTCCGGTACTAACATCTGCCGCGCTTCGATGAGGGCAACCCGTTCGCTTAAAGATTGCAATTGAGCTAAAATATCCTGAAGTTGGACGTTAATATCTGACATAAATGTAAGGGGGTTTGTTGACTGCAAAAATTACCGATTTATCGGCAGAATAATTATTGATTTACCGATTCTAATCTTGACTTGACAAAGCGATTCATCCATGCTTCTAGATAGATGCGATTGGCTTTTTGTTCTTTTAAATCTGTGGTAGTTAAAGGATAAGGTGCTAATCCTTGAATGGCTGCCGTTGTCACACAAAACATCGACTTTTGAAAAGTTTCGCAGATCTGGACTAATAAATCTTCTTCTTGACGAAAACTCTTTTTATAAATGTCGTGCAGATAATCAGGTAAAAAGTGACGCATATCCTGCATTAATAGTGTGGGAGGAATCCCTGCACCTCCGATGGGTAAAGGATCTGCATACAAAGCACCATAGGCAAACATTCCTTGATCGTAGGGAATTTGATAGGCTTGGGCATTATAGGAAATTGTACCGGGGAAAGGTGTTCCGCGAAAGAAAACCGCCTCAACGTAGGGGATTGCCGTATCCGCAAGAAAGGTTAATCCTGCCGATTTGGGGATAAGATCATAGGTTTGTCCTTTGATTTTTACTTGATAGACAATTGCTTGACTAGCATTATCGACTAAATTTTTCTTAATGTGTGCCACCACTTCGGGAATACTGGTAATTTTTCCGGCATCGTAGAGATCGGATAAACTTAAAAAAGTATCGGCCATAATTCGCCAAAATTGACCTAAACCGCTATAGTAGGCCATCATTCGCATTTGTTCTGGCAAAAATTCAGGGAAGGCTTTATTTAAAATTAAAACTAGGGGATTATTCCTAAATTTAGCTTGAATAACCTTGGCTGTCACTTCCCGAAAAGCGGCACCATCTACATAACTATCTAAACCACCCCCACCATGCCAAAACATGGCTTTCATACAGTATTCAGCATACTCAAAATTAATGCGATCATGCCACCAGTGTTGTAGTAATTTCTGCCAAGATACTTGACCATTAAAATATTTAAAGAAAGGGAAAAAAACCAAAAACTGATTTTCCGCAATATAAATTAAATTTTTGGAATAAGCATCTAACACCACTCCGTAACTTTTCAGGATACCCACTACCTCGATCAAATTCTGGGGAGTATCTTTTAACAATGCTTCCCCAGCCGTGAGACGATCAATATAGGATGCTAGGGGATGAGAGGAGGACTTGACAGGGATAGTAACCATGCTAGAAGCTTGATAAAATAACTTTCCTCATCTATTTTAACCCATAAAAGCACAACCAATTGGCAGCGGTGGCACGGCGAGTCATGCGGGGATTGAATTCGCCAATTTTATAACCGGTAAACCCCAATTTATCTTTTAATAATTGTTTATTTTCTGGCAAGATCGATCGAGTTAATTTGACTGTTGGGGGACGATTGGCAATAAAATCTGGGGGTTCGGGATATTCACAGCGCCAATCTTCCTCTACTTGACTATTATCCCATTTTCCTTGACTTTCATCGTAGCGATAACCTAAACTTTGCCAGACTAATTTATTAACGGTTTCGTCGTCAATTTCATCGTTAATAATCGCCCAAATTGTCTCTATATTTAATTCTGGTAGTTCCATAGATCAAGTAAATGGGTGATGGGGTGTAGGGTGTAGGGTGTAGGGTGTGGGGTGTGGGGTGTGGGGAGAATAAATAAAATAATCTCCTATTTCCTGACGACCGGCTACTGACGACCGGCTACTGCCTACGGTTAAAATAACTGGTGAATAACATCATTGATCATCGCGCAAGCGTAGCCTATTTTGCCTCCTTCTAACGCCAAAATTATTTTTATTTTAACTATCGGTGTGGTGTCGGTTTCTGCATCGGCAATTTTTATCCGGTTAGCGATCGAAGCGGTAGGTAATGCTACGATCGCATTTAGTTTATTTTTAGCGACTTCCCGTCTGATCTTGGCTTCTGTTGTCCTAATTCCGAACTGGTTGACCTTATCACGCCAAAAAGTCCCTGTTCAAGCCTATTATTACGCAGTGGGGGCAGGATTTTGTTTAGCTCTCCATTTTGCTACTTGGATTACTTCTCTATCCTACACCTCGATCGCCGCTTCTACCACTTTAGTCACCACTAATCCCCTCTGGGTTTCCCTGTTGGGTTGGTGGTGGTTTCGAGAAAAACCGAGCAAATTAACCTTTATCGGCATTTTTGTGGCTCTAACGGGGGGATTATTGATTGTTTTAGCCGATCGAGATGTCAGTAGTTCTTATCCTAACCCTTTATTGGGCAATAGCTTGGCTTTAATTGGGGCAATTCTCGTGAGTGGTTATATTCTCCTCGGACGGGAAGCACAAAGGAAGGGCTTAAATATTAAGAATTATATAACTGTAGCCTACACTACCGCAGGATTAGCCTTATTACCTTCTGTTTTTTTATTTGGTCAAGATTACGAAAGCTATCCCTTATCCGTGTATGTTTATGTGTTAATGATGGCGATTTTTCCGCAATTAATCGGTCATACTAGCTTTAACTGGGCTTTGCGATGGGTAGCACCGACAATAGTAACGATGGTAATTTTATTAGAGCCAATCGCCGCTAGTCTGTTAGGAGTGTTCATTTTTGGTGAAATACCAGCCCAAGAAGTCATTTATGGCGGATTAATTCTGTTAATCGGCGTAGGCATTGCTATTTTAGGCGGATAAGCTGTTAGTGTATCTAATATTACTGGTTAAGTGTAATCTCGATCGCCGCTTGTGATCACAGACAAAAGCTAGATTAGTGTACAATGCTAACTGAATGAGAGTTTAAGTAGGTAGGTCTTAAAAACTTGCGGATGCCCCCCTTATCAAGGGGGGATTAAGGGGGGATCAGCACCCCCTTATCAAGGGGGGATTAAGGGGGGATCAGCACCCCCCTTATCAAGGGGGGATTAAGGGGGGATCAGCACCCCCTTATCAAGGGGGGATTAAGGGGGGATCGGCACCAAAATCCATCTTCAATTTAATTATAAACAGCTACTTAGACAATCTGACCCACTTGAAAAATAGGGTTTTCGGGGAATTAATTCCCTGACTAAAATTAGAAATATTCGATTATCTGGGTACTCTGTAGTTGAGATATAAAAAAGCCAGTAGTTTTCAGGAAAAACTGGGGGGGTTGAAAAGTGAAATCAAAAGGAAAGGCGATACAGTCAAAACTGTCATCATCCGAGTCGGGTTTCTCGATGTTAGAAGTGATAATTGCCATTTTAACTATTGCCGCCTTCTTAACAGGAACCCTACAGTTAATGGCATTCACTGCCTTATATAAAGTTCGGGCAGAAAGACAGGCTCAAGCTAACTTTTGGATACAAGAAGATTTTGAGGATGTCAAATATTTAGCTTCGACTTTAGATGTTAATGACAATGATGATAGCGTCAATGCAGATAATCATGATCTCGATCGTTTTAGTGAAATATATCCTAATGTTTGCTCAGATATAAATCAAGGTTATGCCAGAGAACTCAGAAGGCGTTTACCCTCCCAGTATCCAGATTTTAGAGATCCTGAACCTCCTCCTGATCCTGATGATTATGCTATTCCCGCTAGTGATTTACCTCAACAACCATTATCAAGACCATTACCACCATTAGCAGAAACATTAGTTGCAACACGAGAAATTGTAGGTAAAAACTATTCTCTCTATCGAACTTTTCCTGATGATTTTGAAGAAGATAATCATCCTGATCCTTCTATCATAAGCACAGCCCAGATAGATAATCCCCATCGTCTCCGTATAGAGTATAAGGTGAAGTTAGCTGATGGTGAAATAGCTAATGACTATCAAACTCAAGAAAGAGACGAAAGAAACGAAGAAGAAGGAAAATTTCTTGCTAAAAGTTCTGTCGAGGTGATTCCCAATGCGTCGTTTAAATGTCCATAAAAATCAGGGTTTTACCCTGTTAGAAATTTTGGTAGCTTTGGCAATTACGGGAATTCTTGCCGCCTTAACTGGACCTAATTTATCAGCTTGGTTAAATAGCAATAAAGTCCAAGAAGCCACCGATTCTATACAATTAGCCCTAGAGAATACCCAAGGACAAGCTATGCGTCGAGGGAGAAGTTGCACGATTAATTTTACTAACCCGACTGGTACTAATCCCACGGTTTACTCGCAAATAACCGCCAGTGAAGAGGATTGTTTAAAAGAGGGTTCCCTAATTTTGCCAGAGGAAATGTTGATGGAAGAGGGTCGCCTCAGTCTACCAGAGGAAATATTTATGGTGGTGAATAATTTTCCCACCCTGGGCAGCAGTCCGGGGATTCGCTTTTCCTTTCGGGGTCATGTGCCAGATTTAACCTTTGTTCCGCCGCAAAACCAAGCGATAATCGTATTATATCCCGCCGCCAATGCCACCGCCGATCCCTATCCCAACCAAGAAAAAAAATGTCTAGTTATCGCTTCTATGCTAGGAATAATTAAACAAGGCACTTATAATGGAACTTCTCTAAGTAACCTCGATGCTCGTCAATGTGAAATCCGTCTCGATGGAACGAACTGAACCCTAATCAGTTATCAGTTATCAGGTGTGAGTTATCAGTTATCAGTTACCAAATGTGAGTTTTTAGTTTACTGATTACTGTTTACTGATTACTGATTACTGATTACTGTTCACTGATTACTTTTGATTGCTCAGAAATAGTCGTAATTTCAATAAACTGAGAGTTTGACCGAGATTGAGGGGAAGGAGAGAAATGCCTTCTAAACGGGATTGTAACCAACCATCGCCCCAATACCATTCGTGATAGCCATCGATACCTTGACTCAAAAGCAAGCGTAAACACTGGTCATCGGCCGATAAAACCTGATGTTGTACGGGAATTAAACCTAACCAAGAGGTAAAAGTCAAACCTTCCTCTAATTTATCGGGTAGATTAGGCGAGAGCATTTGCGGCCACAGCCATTGACGGAGATGAGCAGTTTTGAGCAAACTATCCCGGATAGCCTGTTCACTGGCCGAGATTTCGATACGCAGCTGACTTTGTTGAAAATTGCCGAACATATTATTGTCTGATAATTTTTGTTAAGTTAGTTAAAGAATAACCAAAAATCGGGACAGCGTTTTCCAAGGATAACAGTAAGTAGTATGGCAGATAAATTAATCCGCGCCACGGCCGCCGATGGGGGAATTAGAGTAGTAGGAGTGATTACCACCCGTTTAACCGAAGAAGCTCGCCAAAGACATCAATTATCTAACGTAGCCACCGCCGCTCTCGGTCGCACGATGGCATCGGCTTTACTCCTGGCTTCCAGTTTAAAAAAACCCGGTTCTAGGGTCAATATTCGCATTAAAGGCGATGGACCCCTGGGGGGTGTTTTAGTTGATGCGGGACTCGATGGCACGGTGCGGGGTTATGTGGACTATCCCCAGGTGGAATTACTCCCCAATGCGAAGGGTAAATTAGATGTGGGTCGCGCAGTGGGTAACAAGGGTTATGTGCGAGTCTTACGCGAAGAAAAAGGCGAGGGGAGAAATGAACTTCAAGAAAGCATCGTCGAGATAGTTTCTGGGGAAGTGGGGGAAGATATCGCCTACTACCTGGACCAATCGGAACAAATTCCCTCCGCTTTGCAAGTGGGGGTTTTTGTCGGTACGACCACAGGAGTAACGGCAGCTGGGGGAATTTTATTACAAGTTCTCTCCAAAGAAGCATCCCGGGATGAGGTCTTAGTGGCCCGTTTAGAGTCGAGATTGCGAAAATTAACGGGATTTACGCCCCTTTTACGCGCAGGAAAAGGACTAGAAGATATTTTTCAGGAACTTCTCGGAGATATGGGTCTAGAAATTTTTCCGGCTGTGCAGCTGCTGCGTTTTGATTGTGATTGTTCTTTTGAACGGGCCCTAGGAGCTTTAAAATTCCTCGGGGTCGATGAATTAAAAGACATTATCGAAAAAGATAAACAAGCGGAAGCCATCTGTGAGTTTTGTCGGGAAGTGTATAATGCCAACGAGACACAATTAATCGAATTAGTCCAGTCTCTACAGGCTGAATCTTGCTGAGAAGTCGGGCAATGAGCGCCATTAGGGTAAAATCTATCTAAAATACCTGTCGGGGAGTCGTGAATGTTTAAAGGAAAAGAATTAACCAAAAATCTAGTCAAACGAGAATCGATTGACTCCCTGACTCGTTGGCCAGAGAAAACTAAATCTTTTCTTTTTCTCTTTTGGTACCGATACCAGCATCGTTTCACCTGGAAAGTTTGGGCGGCTTTATTTGTGGTGGTCTTTGGCGGTGTTGGCTTTCTCGCCACTTGGCAGTTATTCAATATGCAGAAGTCGCCCAATTGCCCGAAAATCTTCTGGCCTGTCGCTTCTGCCTCCCTGCGTCTCTACTGCGCTCAACTTTCCGCCGATAGTCGCACCGTGGCAGGTTTACTCGAAGCAATTGCCCTAGTGGAAGCTTTACCCGAAGACCATCCCTTACGCTCGCAAGTTAATCAACAGGTGGAAGAATGGGCGCGAGATATCCTGAATTTGGCGGAAAAAGACTATCAAGCGGGAAATTTAGAGCAAGCAATCGCTAAAGCTCGTCAAATCCCCAATAATATGGCAGTAGCGGCAATTATTGAAGAAAGAATCGCTAAGTGGCAAGGAACTTGGGCGGAAGGCAACGAGATCTTAAGCAAACTAGAGGAAAATCTCCGTGCTTCCAACTGGAATCAATCTTTCCGTCTAGCAGTGGATTTATTAAACTTAAATAACGAATATTGGGCAACGGTTAAATATAATGAAGCGCTCGCTAAAATTACCGTCGCCCGGGAAGATAGCAGTAAATTAGATAATGCCTTTAATCTCTTTGCCCGGGGCGGTCTCGACAATTGGTTCAAAGTCATCGAAGAAGCTAGAAAAATTCAAGCCAGCAGTTATGCCTATCAGGAGGCACAAAAATTAATCGGGAAAACCGAGGATAAACTAAAAGAATACGCCGAAAGATTAATTGAGCGGAAGCAATGGCAAGCTCTCCGGGATTTGGCTAACCAAACCCCCAAAGACCTCAAAATTAAAGAAGATGTCAGCGATTGGTCTATCTTGTCGGAAGCGGCCTTAGATGCGGAAGCTGGCACGGTGGACGGATTGGAAGCCGGCATACTGGGACTAGAAAAAATCGACCCTTCTCGACCCCTCCATCAAACGGCCCTGGCTATGAGGGAGCGCTGGCAGTTACAGGTACAGGATCTAAGAATACTGTCTGAGGCTAGAGATTTAGCACAAGCAGGTACAATCGAGCAGTATAGCGCCGCTATCGCGAAAGCGGGCGAGGTTCCCCGGAATAATCCCCTCTGGTCGCAAGCACAGCAGGAAATTGGCTCTTGGAATCGTCAAATACAAGTCATAGAAGACCGGCCGATTTTAGAACGGGCCCAAGAAATTGCTCTCCCCGGCGATATTAATTCCCTCAGTAACGCTATTATTCAGGCCCGGGCCATTGGCAAGAATCGGGCCCTATACCGAGATGCCCAACGGGAAATTGGCAACTGGCAAGTACGGATTGAACGCATGGAGGATCAACCTATTTTAGATCAGGCTCAAGCTTTGGCCAATCTCAAAGACTATAGCACAGCCATCGAAACTGCCAATCAAATTCCTCCCGGTCGCGCTCTTTCCTCGGAAGTTTCCCAAAATATCCGTCGTTGGCGCCGAGAGTTGCAGGCCCGTCAAAATCTCCAGCAGGCTAATCAATTAGCGGCGACGGGAACCCCAGAAGGTTTAACCCGGGCGATTGCTTTAGTTACCAATATTTCCACTACAACCGATGCGGGTGTGCAACGGAGTGAATTGCTGGAACGTTGGAGTTATCAGCTTTTGTCTTTAGCCACGGACCAAGCTAATAATGGCCGTTATCTGGAAGCTATTCGCCTTGCTGAATCCGTATCCCGGGAAAGTACCGCCTACAGTTCGGCTCGCTCCCAAATGCAAGGCTGGCGCAATATTCTTCAACCCCCGGCCCCACCACCAATAGTTGAATCGACTCCCCTTTCCCCAGAGTCCCCGATAGAAACACCAAGTCCGGGTCAATAATCAGTTTTAGAGGCTGTTTTTGCGGTGTATTACCCCTAAAAAAGTCCCTCATCCCTATTGGTCTGTCCAGTTAAATCTGTACTATACTAAATCCTGTTTACAAGGTATAGGAGGGCGGGGGAGCGGGGAGAAACAATCCATAACTTGGGAGTTCATCGCACTATTAAAAACCGACTTAGTATAAATTGCCAAAAAATACCCAAGCCAATTTTTAAAAGATAATAAGTAGGTAGGCGTTAAAAATTATCAAACACCCCCCTTATCAAGGGTGGATTAAGGGTAGGGTTGATTCATGAATCAACCCTACTATGAATCAACCCTACTATGAATTAACCCTACTATGAATTAACCCTAGGGATGAAGGGGGGATAAATCTTCAATTTAATTATAACCACTTACTTAGGTGTTATGAATTAAATTAATCAATCAAGCAAAAAACATATCTCCGTAATTTCTATGAGAGCAAGTGAGGTAGTGGATTTATATGCCAAAGGGAAACGCGATTTTACAGGAGTAAAATTAAAAGGACAGTGTTTTCACGGAAAGAATTTATCGGGGGCTAATTTTAGTCAAGCAGATCTCCGTGGCACTAATTTTCAAGGGGCTATTTTAGAGAGAACTAAATTTACCGAGGCCAGGGCAGGATTACTAAAGCGCGGTCGGCTACAATTAATTTTAATTTCTTGGTTAATAGCGGCTGTCTGCGGCTATCTGTGGGGATTAGCTGGTTATTATCTAGCTTTAATGCTGGTGACAGATGTAACCGAATTTAAAATCATTGGTGCGGTGATAATCACGATTTTATCCCTAATTTATGGAAGATTTTATCGTCAACGAGTTGGGGGATTGCCCTTAGTTTTATCCTTAATTTTTGGCCAAGCAATAAGTTTTATTCTAGCAATTTTTATCAGCTTAATTTTAACTTTATTAACAGTAATTATCCTAGCTTTTCAAGGAGCATTAGCAGGGATAGCCGTGATGAATGGAACTTTTTCTATAGCTTTGATGGTTGGGGTTTGTGGTACTTTATTCACCGCGTATCTGGCCTGGTTATCCCTAGAAGAATCGGGAGAAACGATCACGAAATCCATGGCAATTGCTTTTTTAGCCAGTAAAGGTACAAATTTTTGCGGGGCAAATCTTAAAGAAGCCGATTTCACGGGAGCGCAGTTAAAAGCCACTGATTTAAGGGCAAAAGATTTAACTAGAACTCGATTTTATCTGGTATCGGGCATCGAGCGAGCGCGTTGGGAAAAGACAATTCTGGACGAAGTTGCGATTAGAAATCTTCTGGTTACTGGTCAAGGGGAAAATAAAGCTTATATTGGCTATAATTTTCGTGGACTGAATCTCTACGGGTTTAACTTCAAAAATGCCAACCTGACTAGGGCAAATTTCAGCGAGGCAAATTTAGCCTACGCTAATCTAGAAGGGGCAAATTTAGCCCATAGTAACGTGATGAGAGCCAATTTACAGGCAGCCACCCTGACGGGTGCTTGTATCGAAGCTTGGAAAATCGCCGAAAATACCAATCTAGAAGGGGTTGATTGTGATTATATCTATTTAGTCGAGTCCGAAGGAGAGCGCCGTCCCAGGGAGGGAGAATTTGGGGAAGGGGAATTCCGACAATTGGCCCTGGAGCAGCGAAAATTGTATATTGACGAATAGGATAACTGCTAGACAAAGCTAAAATTGCGGCGCCGAGGCGGACAATTAGAGGGATAATAAGACCAGCCCTAACACCTATCCCCCGACTGGTAACTGATCACTGATAAGCGATGGTGAATATTTCTAATCAAGTTATACCCAATCGGGGACTAGCGCCCCAGGCAAAAGCGTCCGATGTCCAAATCCTAGCGGCGATCGATATTGGTACGAATTCGGTTCACATGGTAGTGGTGAAAATTGAACCGTCTTTACCTGCTTTTACGATTATTGCCCGAGAAAAGGATACAGTCCGTCTGGGCGATCGAGATAGGAAAACTGGTAAATTAACCCTAGCGGCCATGGAAAGAGCGATCGCTGCTTTAAAACGCTGTCACGATCTAGCTATTAGTCTCCACGCGGATCAGATTATTGCCGTTGCCACCAGCGCCACCCGGGAAGCGGCCAACGGCGACGAGTTTTTGGCTTTAATCGAGAAAGAAGTCGGTATTTCTGTAAATCTCATCTCCGGACAGGAGGAAGCTCGCCGGATTTATCTCGGTGTCGTCTCGGGAATGGATTTCCAAAATCAAGCCCATATTATTATCGATATTGGTGGTGGTTCCACGGAATTAATCTTAGCTGATAGTCAAGAAATTCGCTTTCTTAGTAGTACCAAAATCGGCGCGGTGCGTTTGAGCCAAGATTTCATCACTACCGATCCCATTAGTACCACAGAATTAGCCTATTTAAGGGCATACACCAGGGGAATGTTGGAGCGAGCAGTAGAGGAAATTAAACATCATTTACAGGTGGGAGAAGTGCCGCGTTTAGTGGGAACTTCTGGCACGATCGAAACTTTGATGACTATCCATGCTTTGGAGAAATTGGGTGAAATTCCCAATCCTTTAAATGGTTATCAATTAACCCGCAAAGATGTCAAAGAATTGGTCAAACGTTTCGCCGCTTTGGACTATAACCAAAGACTGGCAATTCTGGGGATGTCCGATAAACGGGCCGAGATAATTCTAGCTGGTTCGATCGTGCTTTTGGAAGCGATGACCATGTTAGATGTTGATAAGTTAGTTCTCTGTGAAAGGGCCCTGCGAGAAGGGGTGATCGTCGATTGGATGCTGACGCACGGTTTAATTGATAATCGGTTACTTTATCAGAGTGAAATCCGTCAGCGCAGTGTTTTGAAAATAGCGAAAAAGTATCAAGTTAATTTAGAATCTGCTGAGAGAATAGCGGCATTTTCCCTGTCTTTGTTCGAGCAAACTCAAGCACAATTACATTCTTGGAATCAGGAGGCTAAAGATTTATTATGGGCGGCGGCTATACTGCATAATAGTGGTTTATATGTTAGTCATGCTGCCCATCATAAACATTCCTATTATTTAATTCGTAATGGTGAACTGTTGGGCTATACGGAAATAGAGTTAGAAGTGATCGCTAATATCGCTCGTTATCATCGCAAAAGTAAGCCGAAGAAAAGGCACGATGATTTTATGAAATTAACTGAATACTATCAGTATATGGTCAGACATTTAAGTGCTATACTGCGCTTGGCTGTGGCTTTAGATCGGCGACAAATAGGAGCGATTAAAAAGATTGAATGTAAGTACGATCCTGAATATAGAACCCTACATCTGCATCTTTTTCCCAATAATGCTGAAGATGATTGTGCTTTAGAATTGTGGAGTTTAGACTATAAAAAACCTGTTTTTGAGGAAGAATTTGGGGTGAAAGTGGTGGCAACTTTGGCATTTTTACCCTTAAACCATGAGCGTTGATCGGTTATCCCCGACTACCGCCGGTAGCTTGAAATCGGCAAGATTGGAATTTTCGAGACTTTTTACCTATTATTCTAGGTCAAGATTATCGATCGAGGTAAATTGATAATTTTTGTTGATAGTCAAGCAGGAAAACCGTTAAAAACTGCGAAGTTACTGTTATAATCCAGGGGGAATAGGAACGCAGAAAGAAAAGGAGTAGAAAAACTTGTTGCAATTAGCTAAAATTGGTCGCTTGATCGCTCTTGGTTGCTTAGGAACGATACTGACTAGCTTTCCTGTCCTCTCGGCCGAGAGAATCACTTTTATCTTAGCGCCCTTTAGTCGTACCCTAGAAATTAGTTCCCTAGAAAAGTTCGCCAAAACTGGCAGAATTGACGCTAATCTAAGACAATATTTAGGTAATACAACCGCCGAACAACAAAGAGAATTTCGGCAAGCTTTAACCACAAGTAAAGAAATTAATCCCGTCCTGATCTCGCGCTTTTTTAACACCACAATGGGGGAAGATATCCTCAACCTTTTAGGGGAACTGATCACTATTCAAGGGGGGATTAATGGTAAATTCGCCCTGCGTTCTGCCCTAATTAAATCAGCTTTTGAACCGGGAGGGGTAACTATTCTTAACCTGCTGCGTAATCTGCCCACTAATATGCAGATTGATGTGACAAGAGTGCAAAGATTAGCTAGGGCGATCGATGTCGTCCTGAAAGCCACCACAGTATTCACGGAAAAGGTGGCGCAATTATCCTTAGAAGAAGCTAAAAAGGCTGGTGAAATTAATTTTACCGCCATGACCGACCCTCGACAACCGGGACCGCGACAAGTAGAACAAATGCGGCTGGATTTAACCGATGGCCGTCGTCAGAGGGAACTTTATCTGATCATTGTGAAACCCAAGGGGCAATTAACCCAGAAAACCCCCGTTATCGTCTTTTCCCACGGTTTAGCTTCCCGTCCCGAAGATTTTCTCCGACAAGCGGAACACTTGGCCAGTTACGGTTATCTCGTCGCCATGCCCCAACACCCCGGCAGTGATACCCTACAGGTGCAGAATCTGCTCGCCGGTTTATCGCGGATGGTTTTTTATACCAACGAATTTGTCAATCGTCCATTGGACATATCTTTTGTGATCGATGAATTGCAAAGACGCAACGCTAGGGAATTTCAGGGGCAATTAGATTTAGATAATGTGGGAGTTGCTGGACATTCCTTCGGCGGTTATACAGCCTTAGCTGTAGGTGGAGCGACGATCGATTTCGAGAATTTACAACGGGACTGCCAAAGAAGATTAGCTTTTCTCAATGTCTCCCTCTTGCTGCAGTGTCGTGCTTTGGATTTACCCCGAGAAAAATACAACTTTCGCGATCCGAGAATAAAAGCGATTTTTGCGGTTAATCCGTTTAATTGGAGTATTTTTGGCTCTAAAGGACTAGCTAAGATCGAAATTCCCACTTTTGTAGTCGCAGGAACCTACGATCCCGCTACCCCCGCTATTTTTGAACAGGTGCGCTCTTTTCCCCTCCTCAATACCGAAAATAAGTATTTAGCTCTGATTGAAGGTCAAGCTCACGTTGATTTTTCGGTACTAGATGCGGGAATTAACGAAGCGATCGAATCCGTAGCCGATCTTACCCTGCCCGCACCATATCTGATCGATAGTTACGCCCATTCCCTATCTTTGGCCTTTTTTGAGGTGTATATTTGCAAAAACCCCGGCTATAAACCTTTTTTACAGGCGGCCTATTCCCAATATCTCAGTCAAGGCCAGGAGTTTAGAAGTTTTCTGATTACCCGCGCCTCCTCGGCCGCTTTAGAACAACTCATCGAAGATTTTATCGCTCAAAATGTCCGTTAATCAGTTATCAGTTATCAGTTATCAGTTATCAGTGATCAGTAAACTGATCACTGATAAGCTCCCCACTTCCCCACTTCCCCACTTCCAATTCATCATTCATAATTCATAATTTATATTTGTTGAGGGCGTTTAAGGAGTAATTGGATAGCCAAAAGAATTAAACCAATGGTGACAAAAACAAAAATAAAGGTTCCTAGAGAAGCTAAACCAAAAACTAAAGTCCGGACAGCACTGCCAATTCTCAAGGCGATCGAACTGTGAGCAACCATTGGTTTTGAGTAAAAAGAATGACCGATCGCTGCCGTGAGATAATAGAGAATTGTCCCCAGTGCTGCCGAAATTGCCGCACCAACCAAACAGCGAGTGGGAGTAACTTTCTTGGTTTCTAATTCTGTGGTCATTACTTTTTAGTTCTCAAATATTGTCCAGCTTAAATTTTAATTCTTTTCCCCGACTAGAACCAAGGATCGAGGACGGAAGGAAAAGAGGTATTGACTTCCGAGGAGACGATCAGATACTGATTTGCGTCTAGTTCCCGTTTTAACTGTTCCCAATCGCCGGGGTCGGTTAACTTCTCATAAACAGGGGCAGCGGAAACGATCATTTCCTTATCCGATGACCGGTTTTGGGAAGGAAGAACTGAATTAGTCAAATCAGGCAACTCCTGGCCGAGAATAGTCGGATTTGCGCTCTCAGGGGAAGCTGTGGGCGAATTTAGGCTAATTTCCCGCTTTAGTGACTGTAATTCACGGTTGAGAGCCTGTAATAACTGCTCGATCGCCTCGATTCTCCCGAAAACATCCGGGGGAATCTCAGGATTATTGGCAGCAGAGAGGGAGGGTAAAGTTAATTGATCAGCCATGACACGCTCGATTTCCTCTAGGGTAGTATAACCTTGGCCGACTAATTCTAAACCGTAGGCGAGGAGAGACTTGAATCCTGCCTGTGTTGCCGCTTTTTTGAGCATATCGGCGGATTTATTCTCAGCGATGCAAGTTTTCAGGTCAGGGGTAATCGTGATTACTTCAAAGACCCCAATCTGGGACTGATAACCGATGCCGTGACAATGACGGCATAATCTGCCTTTTTCCCGCGCTTGGATGATTTCTTCGGCAGTGAGGGAATTAGCTTTATAAAAGCTGTATTGAGCAGCTTGGGCGGGAGAAAGACCAAATTTAGCTAATTCTTCTCTTTTTGGCTGATGTTTCAGCCGACAAACTGGACAAACCCGTCGCACCAGTCTTTGATTGATCACTCCAATTAGGGTATCAGCCACTAGGGCCGGCTCCGCTAACTGATTGAGGCGAGCGATCGCGGCAAAGGCATCATTGAGGGGTAAACTAGAAATAACTAAATTTCCGGTCAAAGCCGCTTCTAGGGCATGGGCAAGGGTGGAAGAATCCGCCAAGCGATCGATACCGATGATATCCACATCTTGATTCCGGAAAGAGGGCAAAATCGAGGCATAATCTTGACCTTGACCATCAGGGATTTCCACTTGGGTAATACCGTTAAGGCCGCGTTCGATCGAGGTTTCTAGGGTAGCGATATTAACCCCACGCCGGTTTCGATGGGCTAGTAGAGAATAGAAACTGGTGGAACAGCCACCTCTGGCCGGTGCGGTGAGCAGAATTAACCCCGCCTGGCACTCGATCATGGTGCCTACCAGTTTACAGGTTTCTTGGCTAGTAATCAACTCATCGAGGGGCCAAAGTGGGGATCGAGAATCAAAAACCCGCAGGAGAATTTTTTCTCCCTGTTGACGGGGTAGGGTGTGGAGAAGAAAATCTATTTTGCGACCGGAAAAAGTTGTGGTCATTTTTCCCTGTTGGGGTCGCGATTTCTCGCTGACATCGAGGTTAGCCAGAATTTTTAACCGTGAGATAATCGCCGGGGTCGCTTCTGGAGAAATCGGTTCCCAGGCAGAACGCAGGAGACCATCTTGGCGAAAACGCACAGTTAATTGATTTTCTTGGGGTTCTAGGTGAATTTCCGTCGCTTTGCTTTCAATGGCTTGAACAAGGATATTATTAACCACACTGATGATCGTCCCTTGATTGGCCTGTTGAACCACTCCTAGATCCTCGTCGGCTAATTCGCGGTTGAGATGGGACAGAGATTGGGAATCTTCAAAAATATCGGTTATGTCAACTCTGTTCTCTAGATCTTGTTCTTGGGGAAGAAGATGGCCAGATGGGGCTTCTTCTTGACGATAACGATAGATTTCGACCAATTTCTGGTAATCTGCCCGATCAATGACTCGACGCTCAAACTGCAATTCTTTATCCCGGAGGATACGACGTAAATCATCGAGAATTTCCTGATTAGCGGGATCCACCATGGCTAGGTGAAGGACATTGGCAGCGGATTGCTGTTTTTGTAGGGGCAGGATCTTATAACGACGGCAAATTTCAAAGGGAAGGACTGTGCGAAACAGATTCTCGATTTCTCTCCAGTCGATTGTCTCAATTTCAGGGTCAAGATATTCTACTCCATACTTGGCTTTTAATTTTGACAGTTGTTCGAGTCGGTAGTATGCCAGTGCCTCTTTGGGTAAAGGACGACCGGTGATCAGGGGTAAAATTGCCAGTAGAGATAGATGACTTTTCTGCTTCTGGATTATTGCCTTTTGTAGTTGCGGGATAGTGATATAACCCGATTGCACTAACTTTTGGGCAAAGGAAGGCAGGTTGGTCTGAGGTTTCTCGTTTGCTGATGACATGGAATAGAGCCAGTTAATATTGTACAGCCCACTACTCTATTATGCCCATTTTCTCACCGCAGCCAACAGGCGGAGGATTTTTTGGCGGCAAGGGGCAATGGGCAATAGGCAAGAGAAAGAAAATTTATCGTCGGCTACTTAGCAAGGATTGATAGTGAACACTCATTGTATATTAATAAATATAAATAAATATGAAGTAATTTAATTTTCAAGAAGAATGAACCCGATCTTTTTTAGGATGGGGGTAAAACTGATTTTCAATTTCTCAGGTTGAAAGATGAATCCAGATTAAGCTATCTGAACCATAAGAGGACAAGCCAATGTTTGAAGATTTTACCTATATTACCGATGAGGCTTTTTTAGAGAATTATTGGTGGGAAGAACAAATTATCTGTCCCCACTGCCAAGGCAAGGGAAGAATCTATCTAGAGACGGAGAATGAATCCGTCCCCTGTAAATTCTGTCAAGGTAAAGGCATTATTAAACGAAAACAGGAGGAAATTAACTATTCCTAAAAATCTGTATAATTAGATACCATAAATTAAAAATATTCTTGAGTTAAAACCTCGGGCTGACATTGTTTAATTTCGCTGTTAATTCCCACGGCGGATTCCGATTGTAGGTCTTCGACATAACCGGATTGATGGGACAAAGCTTCAGAAAAACTCTCAAACGGACCGAAATAATAGAGACATTTCGGCTGACCGGTAGTGATCTCTACCCACCAGGGTTGGGGGGGTAAACTAGGCTTGATCGAGACAGTTTCTGGGTCAAGAGGCTTTATACTGAGAATCTTGGCACCTTGGCGCAGGAGGCGCTGTGTTTCTTGACTCATGCGGCTTTTAGGTATTCGCAGGACTGTTCGGGAGAAGCGTTGAGGCAAAGAGCCAGAAGAACCCGAAAAAACAACTTCATAGAGAAATATTTGATTCTCTCCCTGATTATTAGCCTCTAGCATACAGAAAAGATTCTCTTTTTGGGGTAAGGGTTAAAAAAACAGACGCTACTTTGAGCAGATGACTCAAGCAAAATCATCTCCTAACAGAGTAGCGCATCTTGATACGATAGCATAGAGCGGCAAAAAGTTAAGTTTTGACCTACTCTCCCCTCACAGCATAGCTTAACGGGAGATTGTTAAACCGAGAAATCATGAGCGAGGGTTAGCCATCCCTGAAGATATCTATGAGGATTTTTTCTCTCGTCAGTTTATTCAAGATGCTGTAGCCGAATATATAGCATTTATCTTAATGGTGAGGTACAAAGTTTTCGTTTTTTGGAGTCGGTTGTCAATGCCAAATCCTGTTATACTTCATCTTCATGATAAATATAGTCATTTCCGATAAGTCTGATACAGTCTAGACCGACAAAATCCTTAGGAACTCTGGGATTGATATTCTCAATCTTAATTTAAATGACTATACTGTCAATAACATTGACAACAAATAGAGTTTTTAAACAAATATGCAGCCACCAAAATTAAGCTTAGGAACCAGATTATTTTTATCGCATCTCCTCGTTATGGTGGTGGGATTAAGTAGCTTTATTATCATTGCTAAATTATCTTCTCCGCGAATGTTTGTTTTACGTTTGGAACAGTTAGAAAGGCAGGGATTTTTTACCGTGCGCTCGGCGAGAACTTTCTTGGTTAGGGGTTTTGAGACGGCTTGGGATAGTAGTGCCATTTGGTCATTCATTGCGGGAGGAAGTACGGCTGGTTATCTGAGTTTTTTGGTTTCTCAACGCATTATGAAACCGGTAAAACAAATGAAACAAATCACTAAAAATTTTGCGGAAGGGGATTTATCGGCGAGAGTTCCAGAAAGCGAAATCCCAGAATTAAATCAATTAGCCATCAGTTTTAATCAGATGGCGATTAGTTTAGCTGATGTGGAAAAACGTCGCCAGGAATTAATCGGTGATCTTACCCACGAATTACGCACCCCTTTAACTGTGGTAAGGGGATATTTAGAAGAATTAGCCGATGGTGCGATCGAACCTAATCCAGAACTTTATCAGAAATTAGTAAAAGAAACCCGCCGGTTAGAACGTTTAACCCACGATCTACAGGAGCTATCGCGAGCGGAATCTGGTTATCTCTCGATTAAACTGCAACCTGTTAATTTATTAACTTTGTTAAATTCTCTTATCGAAAAATTCGCCGATCAATTATTAGAAGATGGACCGACTTTACAGTTAGATTGTCCCCCCAATTTACCATCTGTCATGGCCGATCCCGATCGCCTTGAACAAATTTTAGTTAATCTGCTCGGTAATGCCATTCGTTACACC
This sequence comes from Microcystis sp. 49638_E5, assembly GCF_021300285.1. Lineage (NCBI taxonomy): Bacteria > Bacillati > Cyanobacteriota > Cyanophyceae > Chroococcales > Microcystaceae > Microcystis > Microcystis sp. 49638_E5. The sequence goes on from NZ_JAJTDH010000001.1 coordinate 70,457, forward strand.
GATCATGGTGCAATTACCCTGCAAGTGACAAGGGACAAAAATCGCCTACAAATTGCCGTTATCGATACAGGAATCGGCATCGCAGCAGAGGATTTACCCTTTATTTTCGAGCGCTTTTGGCGGGCCGATCGTTCTCGTTCCCGTTATTCTGGGGGTAGTGGTATTGGTTTAGCGATTACCCGTCGTTTAGTGGAATTACACCAAAGTCAAATGGAGGTAGAAAGTGAATTAGGTAAAGGCAGCACTTTTCGTTTTTCCCTAGCAATATCTCCGAATTGGGAGTAGGGGTTTTTTCAGTGATCAGTAAACAGTAATCACTAAGGGGAGAGGGGAGAAGGGAGCGCCGGACTTGGGAGAGGGAGTTTGAGCATTTGTACTAAAATATCTAAGGGGTAGTTTAAATGCAGTATAACTGATAACGAGATGACTATTCAGGAGAAGACAAGTCGCGGAAAATCTGGCTGGCGATGGCTGCACTCCGGCGAATTTGTTCAATTTCGGAAAGACTTTGCCAATCTTCGGTTTCTATAGTGGTTTCGCTCTGGCCATTACGCATAGTATAGGCGTAGGGACGGGCAAAAACCTCTAAATCTTCTGGAGACCATTGGGGAAAAAGCTCGCTAAGACAAACAACAAGGCGATCAAAGTCATCTAATTGACTATTAACTAGATTTTCAGCACTTTCTACTAGACGATTTAAATATTCGGCTGGCAGTAAAGAGGCAAATTTATCAAAGATATTAGACCGGGATGAAACGGAAACTGTCGGGAATTTTTGGTGTAAACTGCTAAAGAATCTATGAGCTTGTGCCTCGATCGCCGTCGCTTCTAGTCCTTCACACAGAGAAAAAGGCGTTTCCGTGACGTCTAAGGGATCATTACTCTCAACAGCGGTTACATCCCAGGGATAGGTGACTTCTTCTTCGATCAGGATTGCCAGAAGTTCCGCGGTAATCTGTTCGGATAGGGATAAATGGCCCATAAATAACGCTCCATATTTTGGCCTTTGTGATGCTCAACGAGTAACTACATCTCGGTTTTGACAATTCCCGAAGCTTGCTACGGCGTTTTATTGACTGGTGTGACTAGATGATTTTACTAACTTTTGCTGACATTTGGTCAATTGATCTACAGCCAAGAATATGCAGTGCGCTACTATGATGATGGTAAAGGCCTAGTTTTTCTCGATTGCGATCGACCTAATTGGACGGAATTTCCCTGTCAAGGTTTTTGTATGGCGGCTTGTTATCAAACCTCCGATACAAGTATTAATAGTACGGCAAGGCGGCGGCTGGTAGCAACCCACGGGATGCCTTCCTATTTTTTATCCGTCTCGATTATTGCTATTATTTTGGGAATGATTGGTAATTTACTCTAAGCCAAAAAGATATTCTAGTAAGGAAGTTATGGTTCATAAGAGCTTTCGTAAACGCCATAGCAGTGAAATTAAATCTAGAACTTCTGACTTAATTCCCTCTCCTGTCTCAGCCTAGTTTATCTACACCTCACCCTGGGAAAGTAATACCTAAATCTTACCCGACTACACACAGAAAAATCTGAATTAATCCTATGAAATTTGTACCATTTGTCGATATTAATCAAAGATATTTAATGCTAACTACACCATCTAGAGCTAGAGGATGGATGAAAAAAATTGGGCATACTTTGGTAATATTTGTTGTAGTTTTACTACTGACTCTCACCTCTCCTCTTTTGGGAATAGCTCAAAATCCGACACAACCGGAAAACAAAATTGACGGCTTTCCAGTTATGTTAGATGGAAAACCCCTCTTTTTTATCCGACGGGGAGTTTCTTCATTTTCGGCGGAGGAGAGAGCTAACGCTATTACCCGGAGAATTGAAAGAATTGCTCAAAATGATTCTATTCCTATTGAGAACCTGACAATTGAGCAGATTCCTGATGATAACTCACTTTATTTAAGTGTAGATCAAGAAGTAATTCTAACGGTGACGAAGCAAGATGCAAAAGCCTATCGTTCAACACCGGAGCTTTTAGCTCAACAAGCTTTACAAAAAATTCAGGTCGCTATCGCTCAATATCGCCAAGATCGAAAACCCGAACAACTACTTAAGAATATCATTTATACGGTTATATCCACCTTTGCTTTCTTGATTATTAGCTTTGCAGTTATCAAAATTTCAGGGAAGCTATTTCCCTTCATTAGACGTTTGATTGAATCCTTGACGCCAGGCATTAAAATAGGGAATGTTGAGATTATATCTTCCTCTAATATAAGCTTTTTTTGGCTGCGAGTTCTTCGGATAATTCGCTTACTTGTTCTCTTTTTATTATTATTTAATTATGCCACATTTGTACTTCGTTTATTTCCCTGGACAAGAGTTTTTGGCGAGAGTATTTTAGGTTATTTTTATCAATCATTAGAACTGGTTTTATCGTCCATTGGCCAATATCTTCCCAATGCCTTTATTATTGCCATAATCATTTTTATAACCTACTACTTAATCCGGCTAATCAAGCCATTTTTTACGGCAATAGAAAGAGGAAATCTGGTTATTCCTGGTTTTTATACTGATTGGGCTAAACCTACTTACAATCTCCTATTAGTCATAATTATTGCCTTAGCAGCAATAGTGGCTTTTCCCTATTTACCCGGTTTTGATTCCCCTGCTTTCCGAGGTGTTTCTGTTTTTCTCGGTCTTCTTTTATCCCTTGGTTCTACTTCGGCTATTGCCAATGTTATCGGGGGAATTATTCTTATTTATACCCGTGCCTTTCGCATCGGAGATCACATTCAGGTAGGAGAGGTAATTGGCGATCTAATTGAAAAAAACTTCCTAGTCATTCGCATTTGCACTCCCACTAATAAAATTATTACTATTCCTAACTCATCTTTATTAAGTAGTAATGTGATTAACTTTAGTATTTCCTCGCGGGAATTAAACAGAAATCTAATTATTCAGACAACGATTACCCTAGGGTACGATCTGCCTTGGCGAAAAGCCCACAAAACCTTAATTGAAGCTGCTCTAGAAACTGTGCATATTCTCAAAGAACCCGCACCTTTTGTCCTGCAAACTAGCCTAGATAATTTTTACATCAGTTATCAATTAAATGCTTACACTAACCAACCCAATTTGATGGTAATAATTTATTCAGAACTCCATCAGAATATTCAAGACAAGTGTAATGAAGCCGGGATTGAGATTCTCTCTCCCAGTTACACTTCCCTACGAGATGGAAATACAACAACTATCCCCGAAAATTATTTACCTTCCGATTATGTCGCGCCTCCCTTTCGTGTTCAATCTTCAGACAATCAAGAAAACAACACATTATGATAGTAAATCCGTTTTTAAGCCCTCACTTTGGGCGGATTATTAATATAATGTTAATTGAGCTTAGAAGGAGATAAATCGATGACGGCATCCTATGAGCAAGACTTTGGACTTTGGGCCGAACAAATGGCCGATTTATTAGCTTCTGGTCGGTTTTCCGAGTTAGATATTGAGAATTTAGTCGAAGAGGTGCGGGATTTGTCGAAACGGGAGCGCGATCGCTTACTTGCTAGTCTCAGATTAATTTTGCATCATTTATTAAAGTGGGACTATCAACCTCAACGGCGATCCAGGGGTTGGTTGGGAACTATTCAGCGAGAAAGAGCTAATATTAGGCTTTATTTGGACGATAGCCCCAGTTTAAGGCGATATTTAACCGATGAAAGCCTATTTAAACTCTATGCTGTTGCTTGTTGCGATGCTTTTAGAGAGACGGGATTAGAGTTTCCCCCAGTTTGTCCCTACGGTATTGAGGATCTTTTAAATCGTTCTCTTCATTTGTCGGAACGATAGACGAAAAACGATTAAAGTTGGTAAGCTTAGATAGTATCCACAGAATCTTAAGTTTATCGCCATGGTTGACTGGTTAATTGTCTGGGGGGTTACTCAAGCCGCAGGTTCGCTTGTTCGTTCAGTAATGCAAGAGTTGGCCATAGAGGGTGCAAAAGATTACGGAAAGGAATTTTTTAAAAATAGTCTAGGTAAAGTGTTACACTTACCTGAAAAAGATGTTCAAAAAGAAGCTTATGGCAAAGCAATGAAGGAGTTTTTAGAACTCTTTCAGCAACAGTTAGAAATGGCCGATCTGGAGGATGATCAAATTAAAAACTTTGAAAAACCCCTCAATACTTTTATTAAAGATGAACAAGTTGAACCTATTTTAGGGGATGCTTTTGATATTGATTGTCAAGTTCTTGATACTTTGACGTTAGCTCAATCTTGGCAAAGACTTAATTTACCCCCGTTACCTGCTGAATTTAACTGGGAAAAACTAGGTAAATTTTATTTGAGAAAAACTCAGGAAATTATTGAAAATTCTGAAAAGCTAAGAGCCGTTTTTTTAGTTAAGTTACAGAATAAAGATAGCCAAAATATTCAAGAAATAGCAGGAGTTAAAACAGATTATAATTTAGATAACTATGCGGAAGGATTAAAAAAGGAATATGGCCATCTTAAATTAGAATGTTTAGACACAACGACTTATGAGCAAATCAAACTCTGGCGAATGTTTGTGCCGCAAAATGTGAGACGATGTAAACAGTTTATTCCTCAACTTTATGAATTACCTAAAGAAGTGCTGCAGGAACTTGTAGATAGGGGAGAAATTACTCAAGCGGAGTTAGAACAAATACAAGCAGAACTAGAACGAAAACGGCGAAAATATGTCAATGAAAAATTATATCCTGTTTTGTATATCGTCAATTCTTCTGAATACCCAAGAACTGTAATTTTAGGTGATCCAGGTGCGGGAAAATCGAGTTTATTGCAGTATTTAGCTTTAAATTGGGCTGAAAAAGAACTCAGTCATCGTGTTTTGCTTCCCCTTCCTCTTTTGATAGAATTGCGTATTTATGCCAGAGATAAGGATGAAAAAAAGTGTAAGAATATTCTAGAATTTTTCCATCAAGGTAATCTGATTTGTCATCTCAATCAACTTGCTTTAGATGATAAGCTTAAAAAAGGTCAGGCTCTTGTGCTTTTTGATGGCTTAGATGAAGTTTTTAATCCTCAATTAAGACAAGAAATTGTCACGGATATCAAACGTTTTAGTATTCAATATCCTCAAGTGCCAATTATAGTAACTTCTCGCTGGTTAGGATATAAAGCAGAAGAATTAAATCATGCTGGTTTTGACCATTTTATGATCCAAGATTTAGATAAAGATCAGATTGAAGATTTTATCAAACGTTGGCATGATTTAGCTTTTGAAAATCGAGATGATAAAACCCAAAAACAAGAACGTTTACAAAAGGCAATTAAGGAGTCAAAAGCGATTCGAGAATTAGCAGGAAATCCTTTATTATTAACGATGATGGCTATTCTGAATCGAACTCAAGAATTACCAAGAGATCGCTCAAAACTTTATGAAAAAGCGTCAGAGGTGTTATTACATCAATGGGATTTTGAAACCAAGGAAGGATTAATTGATCCTGAACTGAAAAAATATCTTTACAATATTGATCTAAGAGATAAAAGGGACATTCTGCGTTTAGTCGCAAGTGCCATGCAAGCAGGAGAAAAAGGGTTAGCAGCTAATTTAATCTATAAGGAAGAATTAGAAAATGTTTTGACTCAATATCTTGAAAAAACAGAAATTAACAAACGAGTGGCTAGTGATCTGACTGATTTAATTATCAAACAACTGCGCTATCGTAATTTTATTCTTTGTTCTTTAGGTGGCAATGCTTTTGCTTTTGTTCATCGAACTTTTTTAGAATACTTTTGTGCTTGCGAGTTTTATGAAAGATTTAAAAACCGAGGATTCCCAGACGGAATTACTCTTGAGGAATTGAAAACCAAAGTATTTGGAGAACATTATTCAGATCCTGTTTGGAAAGAAGTTTTATGTTTATTGATGGGGATGCTAAGTGCAGAATTTCCCAAAGAAGTTGCTGAAGAATTAATTAACTATCTCATTGATATGGAGGAAAAAGACAAGGGATTTGCTCATCTTTTTTTGGCAGCAGATTGTTATGGAGAATTGCGAAACCAGTCTATTTATGTTGAACTAAGTCAGCGATTGTTAGATAGTCTTCAATCATTAACTAAATCGTCTTATAGGTATGCTGATACTGATTTTAAGGAAAAAACAGTTGCTAAAATTGGAGCAATTTGGCAAGATCATCGGACAGGATGGAGTGTTCTTCAAGCTATAGCAACTGAAAGAAATGTTTGGTATGTTCAAGATCAAGCTGTTATTCAATTATCTAGAATTGCTAAAATTCATTCTGAGGCGTTAGTTTATCTACAGGAATTTGCTAGACAGGGTAAATCAGAAGCAATTGAAGCTTTAGCAACCCATTGGCGAGATAATCCTCAAACTTTACCCATTATTCAACAACAAGCTAACAAGGGTAAAAGTCTAGCAATTCAAGCTTTAGTAACCCATTGGCGAGATAATCCGCAAACTTTACCCATTATTCAACAACAAGCTAACAAGGGTCAATCAAAAGCGATTGAAGCTTTAGCAAACCATTGGCGAGATAATCCTCAAACCTTACCCATTATTCAACAACAAGCTAATAAGGGTGAACATAGAGCAATTGAAGCTTTAGCAAACCATTGGCGAGATGATCCTCAAACTTTACCCATTATTCAACAACTAGCTAATAAGGCTGAAGGGGAAATTATTGGACTTTTGACGGCATTAGCTAGAATAAAAATTGACTCGGAAATAGGAGCAATTATCGAAACAATATTAGCTAGAACGGATGTAGATGCTAAAATCAAAGAAGGTTTTCAAGAATTTCTTTACTATAGTAATTTCAGAGATTGGAGAAATCCCGATTAAGATAGCTAATCTGCTAATTTTGTAGGGTGCGTGTTTGCGGCTACTAATTCTGTTAAAAAACCAAAATCAATAATCCGCGCCCCACGCAGCAAATTTATTATTAAATTGGTGCGTTACGCTTTCGCACTTTACACCCTAAGAGTGGTACGAAGTTGAAGGGTGATCGTTCTTGTCGGTGGGGTGGAGTGCGATCTCTGTCATCGAATAAGATATAATTGGGAAGGTAAAAATAGTTAAAGCATTATGAGTTACCAAAACATTATTACCATTGAACCTGGAAAACGCAGCGGAAAACCCTGCATTCGAGGAATGCGTATAACTGTGTACGATATTCTAGAATATTTAGCAGCAGGAATGACAGAAGCAGAAATTCTTGAGGATTTTTCAGAATTAACTTCCGAGGATATCAAAGCTTGTTTGGCTTTTGCTGCTGATCGAGAGAAAAAATTATTTATCACCTCTTTATGAAACTGTTATTAGATGAAAATTTGTCAGATCGGATTATTGATAAAATAATTGATTTATATGCTGATTCTCAGCACGTTAAGACTTTAGGAATGATAAATACTGATGATGCACTTATCTGGGAATTTGCCAAATTCAACGATTTTGTAATTGTCTCTAAAGATGCCGATTTTCATCAGCGCAGTCTATTATATGGTCATCCACCCAAATTTATCTATCTTCGTATTGGCAATAGTTCCACTGCAAAGATTATCGAAATTTTAAGAGTTTATTTTTTAATTATTGTTGAATTTTTTGATAGTGAAACAGAAAGTCTGTTGATATTAAGTTGAGTATGATCGCTGATCTTGTAGGGTGCTTTAGGTGGCGATAACTTCTGTTAAAAAACCAAAATTAACAATCTGCGCCCCACGCACCAACTTTATCATTAAATTAGTCCGTTACGCTTTCGCGCTTCGCACCCTACGATTTATGTTTTTGTTTGAGCGCGATCGTTTATAATCAAAATATCATTATTTTAGAGTAAAAGAAAAATGCGTAAACAGACCATTCAATATACATCATCTTTAGATGCTTTGATTGCTGTTGCCAAGCGACTTAGCGTCTATGAGAACCAACATAAAATGGATTCCGAAGATTTTTATAACGAATACAATCAGGGAATATTGTCAGATGATATAATATTTATAGAATGGGCAAACGATTATCGTCATTACCTTGCTTTGCGTCAAGAATTAGAACAAAGATTAAATCATGCTGCTTAAACTTTTATCTGATTACCTCAATCAGGTAGAGCAAGCAATTGTGCAGTGTGAAAATGCTTATGTAGAACCTTATCAAGAAGAAGTACTGACATCACAAAGAGCTAATTTAAGAATTGGGTTGCGTTTCAAGCAGATCCATTTATTAGAAATAAACGAAGCTATAGTAATCACAGACAATTACTTAGAATTCCTAGATTATCGTTACCATTTCCAAGATGAAAAAAACAACCTAGTTTTTCGCTATGATAGTACCCCTCACTTTCCCAATATTTCTACTTTTCCCCATCACAAGCATTTACCAAACGATGTAATTAGTTGTCACAAACCTGAAATTACTCAAGTCTTAAAAGAAGCAACAGAGTTATTGAGGTAAATAAAACGTATTTAATGCGATCGCTGATCGGGTAGATTGCGTTGGGCGGCAATCCCAAAAGTAGGGGCGCAAAGAACTTGCACCCTCTGGATATCACGGTAATTCCCCTGACGGTGGCTTCTAGCGGAACATTGCCCGCAGGGAACTAGAGATTTGATTGGCTACCCGTGCGGCCACCAATCCCGAAAGGGCAGCGACTACCACTGTAGCAAGGCAGGTTAGCTGGGCTGCCCCCGGGCCACCCACCCCCAGTACCATCGCCACGGCGGTCAGAGGTAGGCGATAGCCGCCAGCAATACCGGCCGCTGCCCCCGCCGCACCGGCCAGATCCCCAGAAATCTCAAAGGTAGTGGCGAATACCCGGCCAGTGAGGTCGCCGATCGCCAGAAAAGGGACAAACACGCCGCCACAGCCCCCAGCTAAAACCGCAGCGGTAGTGGCCGCAGCCCGGAGCAGAGCTACTGCCAACAGGTGATAAGGAGTTGTTTCAGTGTTTTCGGCCCAGAGGATAGCGGCTCCCCCTGGTCCAAAAGCCGCTGCTGGAGTCGCCACCTGTCCGATCACGATCGCCAAGAACAGCATCATCAGGCCACCAATGAGGAGACGAGTGCCAGGCCTGTCCCGCAAGCCTCTGGCCCAGTAGATCGCCTCACCGGTGAGGGCTGTAATCGTGCCAGCGATCGCTCCGATCAACAAAGTGGCAGCCACCGCATCCCCGAAGTCAGTCGGGGCAACCTGCGGCACGACCAGCCGGATCAGTTGCAGCTTAAAGGCAGCGTTGACCCCCCATCCCACCAGTCCCCCGGCTAACATCGCCGCTGCCCGCTCCGGGGTGATCGGAACCTGACGTCGCTGACTCAACTCAAACATAAAAAAGCTGCCCACCAGAGGGATTCCCATCAGGGCAGAAACACTTGCCGCACCGCCACCGATGGCCAGGGGCCGCACCAGTTGACCCAAGGCTGGATTTATGCTGCCTAACCAAGTTCCCGTCGCCACGCCAATATGAGCCGCCGGTGATTCTGTTCCCATGGGCGCACCCAGTCCAACAGTGGAGAGAATGGCCAGGGCCCGCAACGGTGCTAGATTCCAGGGGAAGCGCTCTTCGGCACCGGATGCGTTCACCACGTCACCGGTCAGATCGGCGCGAGCAATGTCATGGGGGAAGGAGTACCAGGCCATGAGAGAACCCCAGCGGCCAGAGGCAGTGGCATCCCGGGGAGCTAAGATCTGCACAGGTTGGCCCCTACCCAGTCCAAACAGGACTAGCACTGCTAAGGTAACGCCCACCAGAGGCAGCAGCAGTAGCCAGACGTTGCCTAGGTTAGAGGCAATTCTGAGGGTTTGCTTAATTGCCTCAGTCAGCAGTACCGCGGCCAGAGAACCGATCAAACCGCCGAGCAGACCAGCAACGGCCCATGGGCCTACCCTGGTTAAGAGAAGTTGTAGTTTGTTATTTAGCATCGCGCAAAGAAAGTTAAGCTTTTATTGTTCTGATAGCAAGTCCATTTCAGTAGTCAAGCAAAACACCCTGAAAGTTTTTACTATATACTAAGTCCTTTCGATGGGACGCTTCTCGGCAGACTCCCCCTCAACAGGAGAATTAATTGCCGGATTCTCTTGTCTCGTGCCAAGGTTCCATCTTGCAATGGGAAAAGTGAGGATCTTCCTTCCTTCCCCGCGTTACAAGGGAAATCCTTGCAACGAGATATCTGTAAATATCTCTTGCCGATTGCCTATTCCAACCAAGAAATTAATTTTGCACGACTACCTAATAGTGACGTGGAGTATAAACCCACTGCTTGGTTTTACCCTGCTCAATCAGGCGAGTTTTACTAGATCCGATCAAAATTATGGTTCGCATATCCGCATCGTTAATAGTCATATCCTCTAGGAATTTCACCGTCACTGTTTCCCCTTTTCGTCCTAAATTACGCGCTAATACCACGGGAGTTTGCGGCGATCGCCATTGTAATAAAATCTCTTTTGCCTTCTCTAATTGCCAAGTGCGCTCTTGAGACACAGGATTATAAAATGCGATCGCTAAATCTGCCCGGGCTGCTAACTCAATACGCTGAGAAATCACCTGCCAAGATTTGAGAATATCTGATAGGGAAATCGCACAAAAATCATGGCCTAAAGGTGCGCCAACCCTCGCAGCCGCCGCCTGCATGGCCGAAATCCCCGGACAGACCTGAATGGCGATCGCATCCCATGCCGGTTTTGCTTTTTTTTCTAATACCTCAAACACGGCCGCGGCCATGGCATAAATTCCAGGATCTCCGGAAGAAACTAAGACAACCGATCGCCCCTTAGCCGCTAAATCTAAGGCCATTTCCGCGCGATCGAGTTCCACCCGATTATCCGATTCATGGCGGACAATTTCTGGTGTTCGCAGGGATTCTACCAAATCCAAATAAGTTTTATAACCCAGCCAATCCGTGGCTTTTTCCAACACTTCTCGAACTTCTGGCGACATCCAATTTAGCGCCCCCGGTCCAGTTCCGACTATGGCTAATTTACCTTGACTTTCGTTGGCAAAATCCCCCAGAGGTAAACTGGATTTTTCCTTAATTTGCGGGCTTTCTTCCCAGAGATAAACTAAACAGTCACTGCTAGGTTTTGCTAAGTTTAAGTTATTTTTATCGGTAATCTCAATGCTCAGTTTTGCAGCTGATGAAATTGGTAAATTACTATTTTTTAACCAGTCCGCTTTACCGATTAATTTTACTTTTTCACCGGCTAATAAATCGGACAGAAACTTCTTAGCATCATCGGGATTAACTAACTGATAACCGGGTGGTGGCGATAATAAGGTCGTTTTAAATCTAATATCACCAGTGGTGGTAATTGCGGGGGAAATTTGCAAAACCGAGGCAATTTGACGAGCGAGATCATTAACCCCTTGTAAACCCCCCAACAAAGGCACTACGGCGCTGCCATCTTCTGCGATTGCTAATACAGGCGGTTCTTGCCATTTATTAGTTAATAAAGGTGCTAAAGTGCGAATTAAAATACCCGCCGCACAAATGCCAATAATTGGCGTTCCCGTCTGGAAAAATTCTCGCACCGTTTCGCCAAAATTAGTATAGGTAAAATCAGCTGAATGGGTACGATCTATTAACCCATAAACCACTGCTTCAGGTAAGGCCATTTGCACTTGACGAGCAACGGTGATACTGGTTTCTCCTAAAATGAGAATAGCTGGAGGTTTCATTTAGCTTCCCCCGACTGCGCTGCAGTTAACTTTTGGATAAATTCTTGATGTTCTACCGAGTTAATTCCAGCTTTTAAGATGTCTAACACCCGTGACATATTGCCGTTGAGCATGGCTGAAATATCTAACCACAAACCCGGAAATACTAGAGAGCAAATCACCCCTTGTTGGTTGGGTAACAAAGAAATATAATCGCCATTTTCTAAATTAAACCAATCAATTTTTTGGTCAAATACTTGCCAAACAAGGTATTCTTGAATACCACTGCGTCGATAAGCACGTTTTTTATCCCCTAAATCTATGGCGGCACTACTAGCGGCAATTTCTACCACTAATTCCGGCGATCCTTCTAGGTATCCCTCTACACTTAGGGTTGATTTTCCCCCGCTTTCTTGACTAATTAATAACGCCCCATCCGGCTGTAGTTCGTTGTCTATATCCAAGCGAACTGTTGGCTCAATACCCATTTGTATTTGGGGGGTAGCAGCTTGATAAACTCCCAACCAAGTGATTAAACGTCCGTGGGGTTCAGCATGAAATTTAAACCTTAATGGGGATGCCATATACACAACTCCTTCGATAAGTTCGGCTTTTTTTAATCCTGGCATAGCTTGATAACGGCGCTCGAATTCGGGACGAATTAAGCGATCCCCATTTTCTAACGGGGGTAAATGTTGCGTGGTTACAGCCTGAGAATTTAAGGATTTAACCGGGGAAGAAGTCATGGTGGCAGTCTTTGGGAACAAAACAGCATTGATTTTATTATAGATTGTTTCATTGGACTTCTTGCGGGATTTAATTTTTAACTGAAATTTCGCCAGAAGTCCTGCGCTTTTAGCGATGGTATGAATGGCGACCAACAGATAGACAATTACCCAAAACTATAGCATTTATCTTAGTGGTGAGGTACAAAGTTTTCCTTTTGGGAAGTCGGTCGTCGATACCAAATTAGGTTACACTTCATCTAGTTATGAGAAATGCTGTCATAACTGATATAGCGCACCTAAATGAAAGGTAAACGTCCTCTTCTAGAGCCTACCCGTTCACGAATAACCGATAACTGATAATGTTGGTTCCCCTTACCCGTCAATCGATCGAGCAAATTGTCCCTATTATCGCCACCGGCCCCCAGTACGCTCACTATTGGGGTAAATGGTCTGATTTTCTGCGCCGTTTATTCATTTCTATCATCGCTCTCACCGCAGCTTGGTTAATCGGTAATTTATTCGGCCCCGGTGGTTTAACGATTAAACTGATTTTCGACATTATCGCCGGTTTATATTGGCTCTGGGGTCCGGTTTACTGGGCCAGTGTTCGCAATAATACCTATCGTCGTCTTCCCTACGGGGGGTTTTGGCGCGGTCGCGTTTTCGATGCTTTTGTCACCGAGGAATTAATCGGGGAAGAAGAAAGGGTCAATAAACGCGGGGAATTAGAGATTATCGAAAATCGCCAACGCTGTATTAATCTAGAAATCGGTGATCAAACGGGGTTTTCGGCGATCGTTCGCGCTCCCCTCAAACGCATTCATAAATCGATCCGTCCCGGGATGGTGGCCGAAGCTTTGTTAATGTCTCAGGACCCCGATTTAGGGGATATAAATCAGCTTTCTGATGTCCATCTTCCCCAACTCGACCAGTGGATAGGGGAATATCCGGTGCTGCGACGGGATATTTTTCAGCAAGTTAGTCGCGAATTGGGAGGGGGAAAAGAACCCCGGCCAAAACCTTCTCGTTATTCTAATAATGTCATCCGAAGACGCAAAACCCGTTAATTGTTCGGCGATCGCTGAAAAGACACCGGTTTCCCAGTCATCTATATATATAGGGTTTGCGGCAAAAAGTTTGTTGGTGGGGGCAGGGTGTGGGGTGTGGGGTGTGGGGTGTAGGGTTTTACCGATTTTGAGGTAGTCAGTTACCTAATTTTCAGGGAAAAAGTACCTGAATTTTACGGAGTCGGTCCTCAGTATTCAGTGATCAGATGCGGGTTTTCAGTTCACTGTTTACTGTTCACAGCCAAAAACTCCCTACTCCCCAATTCATAATTCATAATTCATAATTTCCTATCCCTTTTAAACAGGATTTAGTATTAGCCTGTATCAGCATTTCTGATTCTATAGTTAAGTTTGGCTAATAACAGCTTATTTTTAGTTGCTTGTCAAGCCCCTATTATAATTTTTAATCTCTGATCCTTGGTCTGATTTAACATTGATCTTAAAAATCTAGTTTTTTGTAGCGAAGAAAACAGTTTTATTAACCATTATCTGCTGCTATAGAGGGAAATCGGGGAGGGCTGATAATCCTTGAAACCCTTGTCAATACTAGCATTATTCCCCCTCGAAATTTCACTAATTCCCTAAGTTTTTCTAACCCTGCCCCCCTCTAGGACACAAAAAATTAAAAACCTTCCATCTTAACTTGGTTTTTGGTGCAGGTCAACCCTTTATTTAAATTTTTGATTCTCTTGCCCGATAACGATATAAATTCTTGTAATGACCAACCAATTTTCCGTGATACGGTTGAACAGAACGCAACCAAGTTAGCTTTGCAAGCAAAAAGGAATGTTAGCAAATTCCTTCAGCTTTGCATTGGGAACTTGCTAACGCACAATAAGAAAGTCTATGAATAAACAACTGATCAACAAACTACAAGCTGTAACTGCCCTTACCGTAGTGGGGACTACAGCCTCGATAATTTGTTCCCAGACAGCAGGACACAGCAACAGCCTGACGGATATTAGCCTAGATCGTCAAACTGTGGTCGAGTCAACTACTCAAATCGTTCTGTCCGCTTTTTCTAATAGTCGAACATCTGATTCAGATATTAAATTATCACGTTCGGCTCAAGATAATGTTAACGAAATTCTAAAAACTTTGGAGTCCCTAGTGGACAAAGAAAATACCGTCCCTGCAAGCGTTACACCCCGAACCCAAGAGGCCATTCCTTCGACGGTACAACCCCAATCACAACCCAATCAAGTCAAGCCGGCCCCGGCCAGCAATCCTGCCTCAGTGACACCAGCAGAGAAGCCGAAAACAACCCAAGCGGTAAAAACCAGCAGTCGCCCCCGTAAACAGGGAATGGCCTCTTGGTATGGTCCTGGTTTCCACGGTCGTCGCACCGCTAGTGGTGAGACTTTTAACTCTAGTGGTTTAACTGCCGCTCATCGCTATCTACCTTTCGGCACTAGGGTTAGGGTAACTAATCTGCGTAATGGGCGCTCGGTGGTGGTGCGAATTAACGATCGCGGTCCGTTTAGCGGTGGTCGCGTCATCGATCTCTCCAGAGGTGCGGCAGCGATTATCGGTGTCTTCCAATCGGGAGTTGCCCCAGTTGTCTTGGAAGTTTTAGGCAGATAATCAGTAAACAGTTATCAGTTATCAGTTATCAGTTATCAGTAAACAGTAAGCAGTGAAAAGACAGCACTGTTAATTTGTGTCTGGGAAAATTTAGTACAAATGCTCAGACTTCCTCCTTATCTCTGACTTGAAAGAGGGTGTAGGGTGTGGGGTGTAGGGAAGGAAACCTCTTTCCTCTGTGGGGGTGAAAATTTTTTCATCGGGACTGACCAAAAACTCACATCTGATCAGTGGTAACTGGTAACTGGTAACTGGTAAGTAGGTAGGCACAATTATTTGTAGGATGGGTTAGCGGTAGCGTAACCCATGCGGGCGTTGGGTTTCATGCTTCAACCCAACCTACGTTCATTTTATATTTAATTCCACCCAGATCCTATTGGGATTTGACTGGGTTTATGTTGGAAATTAGCGATTTATCGGTTAATTATGGCGGAATCAAGGCATTACAGCAGGTTAGCTTAAGGGTAGAAGAAGGGGAAATTGTCACCCTGATTGGAGCGAACGGAGCAGGAAAAACGACGACTCTAAAGACGATATCTCGGATTTTAACGGCAAAGACGGGGCGAATAATTTATCAAGGTCAAGATATTACCCATTTACCGCCCCATGAAATCGTTAAGCGGGGAATTGCCCATAGTCCGGAAGGGAGAAGAATCTTAGCGCGTCAAACAGTCTTGACAAATTTGCAGTTAGGTGCGTATACGAGAAGCGATCGCCTAGGAGTAAAAAGCGATATCGAAGAGCAGTTGCAACGTTTTCCCCGACTATCGGAGCGCCGAGAGCAGTTAGCGGGAACCCTAAGCGGTGGGGAACAGCAGATGCTTGCGATTGCCAGAGCTTTAATGAGTCGTCCCAAGTTATTGTTACTAGACGAACCCAGTTTAGGACTAGCGCCGCAGATAGTGCGAGAAATATTCAGTATTATCCGTAAATTAAATAAATCGGGAGTAACTATCCTGTTAGTGGAACAAAACGCCCATTTAGCCTTAGAAACTGCCAATCGCGGCTATGTTTTGGCAGCGGGACGCTTGACTATCGCGGGAAAAGCCGGGGATTTACTCAAGGATGAGCGAGTCAAACAAGCTTATTTGGGTTAATCGATGATGATGCGCCAACTATAGACAAAAGCCTATGGTAAAGGTAGGCCAAAAAATATTCACAAAATTTTACAAAGTCGCATAAAATGAACACATAACGAAATAGGTATTTTTTCTTACTGCCATGCTAACGGCTAACTTCCCCTGGCTCACTGCCATCATTTTGCTCCCCTTGCTTGCCTCTTTCCTGATCCCTGTAATCCCCGACAAAGAAGGAAAAACTGTTCGTTGGTTCGCGCTTGGAGTCGGACTAGCAGACTTTATATTAATGTGTTACGTCTTTTTACAAAAATATGATTTAAGCAACCCCAACTTACAATTAGTAGAAAAAATCGATTGGGTTCCCCAAATTGGTTTAAGTTGGGCGGTGTCAGTGGATGGTATCTCAGCACCGTTAGTTTTATTAGCAGGATTGGTGACAACCCTTTCTATCTTGGCCGCGTGGCAAGTGGACCGCAAACCCCGTTTATTCTACTTCCTGATGCTGTTGCTCTACGCCGCTCAGATTGGTGTTTTCGTCGCCCAAGATTTATTATTATTCTTCTTAATGTGGGAAATCGAGTT
Source organism: Microcystis sp. 49638_E5 (assembly GCF_021300285.1). Lineage (NCBI taxonomy): Bacteria > Bacillati > Cyanobacteriota > Cyanophyceae > Chroococcales > Microcystaceae > Microcystis > Microcystis sp. 49638_E5. Next base: position 87,124 of record NZ_JAJTDH010000001.1, read on the forward strand.
AATTCCCGTTTATCTACTCGTTTCCATCTGGGGTGGTCAAAAACGTCGTTATGCCGCCACTAAATTCCTACTCTACACCGCCGCCGCTTCTATCTTCATCCTCGTTGCCGGTCTAGCCATGGCCCTTTACGGTGGTGGCGCGATGACCTTTGATATGGCGGAATTAGGATTTAAAGATTATCCCCTCGCTTTAGAATTAGTCCTTTACGCTGGTTTATTAATCGCTTTCGGAGTCAAACTCGCCATCTTCCCCCTCCATACTTGGCTCCCCGATGCTCACGGTGAAGCTTCTGCACCTGTATCGATGATTCTCGCTGGTGTTCTCCTCAAAATGGGTGGTTACGGTTTAATCCGCCTTAATATGGGCCTTCTACCCGATGCACACATCTACTTTGCCCCGATTCTAGCGATTCTCGGTGTCGTTAATATTATCTACGGTGCTTTCGCTTCCTTCGGTCAACAAAACATGAAACGCCGTCTCGCTTATTCCTCGGTTTCACACATGGGATTCGTCCTTTTAGGGATTGCTTCCTTCACCGATGTGGGTATTAGCGGCGCTATGTTACAAATGCTCTCCCATGGTTTAATTGCCGCCGTCTTATTCTTCCTTGCTGGTGTCACCTATGACCGCACCCATACCTTAGCTTTAAACGAGATGGGTGGGATTGCTCAAGCGATGCCGAAAGTCTTCGCTCTCTTTACTGCTGGCGCCATGGCTTCCCTAGCGTTACCCGGAATGAGCGGTTTTGCCAGTGAAATTACTGTGTTTATCGGTGTCACTAGCAGTGACGTTTATAGCCAAACCTTCCGGGTTGTGACTGTCTTCCTCGCTTCCGTTGGTTTAATCCTCACCCCGATTTATCTACTCTCCATGCTCCGTCAAGTTTTCTACGGAGATGGTTCTTCCTGCGATATTACTAACATTACCCCCAACAAAAGTAACGAACAGGCAGTTTGTTTCGGTACTAGCTGTGTCCTTCCTGACGAATCAGAATATATTGACGCTAAACCCAGAGAAATCTTTATCGCTGTCTCTTTCCTCGCTTTGATTGTCGCTATCGGTTTTTATCCCCAACTAGCTACCCGTATCTACGATGTGAAAACGGTGGCAGTTAACTCGGAAGTGCGTCAAGCCTACAGAGAAATCGCCGCTACTCGTCAAAATATCTACGCTGAAACTAAACCCGACGTAAGCGCCAAGGTTGCCAGTATATTCCAATAAATTGGCAAGTCTAAAGTTCATAGCTTATCGGGAGTAGTAATTCTACTCCCGATTTTTTTTGGCGAGGAAAAAGATGCGAGCATTTATACTAAAATCTAAGATAGCTGGTTTAATATCGTCTCTGGGATCAAAACAAAAGCTTAGAATAGAGAAAATATGTGGACTTTTATTGATTTATTTGCCGGTATAGGAGGATTTAGAATCGCCCTAGAAAATCTCGGTTGTCAATGCGTTTTTTCTTCGGAAATCGATCCTCACTCCCAAAAGGTTTACTTGGCTAACTATGGTCATTTACCCGATAATCAAGACATCAGAAAATTAGAGGTAAAAACTGTCCCCGATCATGATATACTATGCGGCGGTTTTCCCTGTCAAGCCTTTAGTATCGCCGGCAGAAAACACGGTTTTGAAGATGCACGCGGAACCTTATTTTTTGAAGTTGCCCGGATATTACACGAAAAGAAACCGAAAGCTTTTATCTTAGAAAATGTCCAGGGTTTAGTCCATCATGATCGAGGTAAAACTTTAAAAACTATTTTAGATATACTAGAAAAGGATTTGCATTATTTTGTCCCTAGTCCCCAGATTTTAAATGCCAGATATTTTGGGGTTCCTCAAAACCGTCCCCGAATTTTTATCATCGGTTTTCGAGAAGATTTAAATATTTACCATTTTTCCTATCCCCAACCAACCCATCAAGAAACTTGTCTCAAAGATATCCTAGAAGAAAAGGAAGTCAGCGTTAAATATTATCTCTCTAATCAGTATTTAGAAACTTTGTTTAAACACAGGGCCAGACACCAAAATAAAGGTAATGGTTTTGGTTATGAGATTATTTCTCCCGATGGTATCGCTAATGCTATTGTGGTGGGAGGTATGGGAAAAGAAAGAAATTTAGTTATCGATCAAAGACTGACTAATTTTACTCCGGTTACTCGCATTAAGGGAGAGGTAAATAAATTATTCGTCCGCAGAATGACCCCCAGAGAATGGGCAAGATTACAGGGATTTCCCGATAGTTTTCAGATTGTTGTTAGCGATGTCCAAGCTTATAAACAGTTCGGCAATTCTGTGGCTATTCCCGTGGTAAAAGCGGTGGCAAAAGAGGTGATTAAGGTTTTAGATTTATCCAGAGATTCTCAAGAAAATATCGGGGTTAAAGACCTACAGGGGAGACAATTAGAGTTATTGTCAATCTGAGGAACAATAGCGATTTTTTTCTAGGGGTTTGGGTATATGACAGCGTTTCTTATCAAGATGAAGTATAACCTAATTTGCTATGGACGACCGACGACCTGCTCCCCAAAACCAAAACTTCCTATCTCACCCTTAAGATAACTGCTATAATAATGGTTAATTATTTAATCAATGCGATTGCCGTTTATGCTGAAGTCTGACTGGATTAAATTAATCAATGCTATTCGTCTCCGAAAAATTAATTATCGGGGTAAAGACGGTGAATTTAGTTATCGATGCTTTTACCAACAAGTATCAGATTCTAGAAGACATTTAGAAGACGAGAAAAATATACCTTTCACTCTAGAAAAATCTGGACTGGAGTTTTCTGGCAAAAATAATACATTTTGGTTGACTTGTTTTTATAACTATGAAATACCCCCCGCACTTAATCAGCAAGAAACCTATCAGTTTGATCAAGTGTTAAAAAAGTCAATTGATGACATTTTTTCTGATCGTATTTGCACTGGACAAAGAGATTTTACACTGACCACCTCTTTCAGTAGTTCTCATAATACAGATAACTTCTTTTACCATGCTGGTTTTTATGCGGCAGCTTTTCTATATGCTTTTGGTGTCAAAGAACCAAAAATGCAGTTAATCGATCAAGAATGGATAGTAATTGATGAAAAACTAGGCTACTTAGATTTTGCTACCTATTTTAGCTATCCAAAAGCTATTCCTATCAAACTGCCTATCCCTAAAATTATCGATTTAAAAACTACATCAAATTTTCAATTAGCAGAAGGGGTAGAAATAAACGATTTAAAAACTACATCAAATTTTCAATTAGCAGAAGGGGTAGAAATAAACGATAGAGATCATACTAATTATCAGCAATCTTCCCAATACTTAGATGAGATCAGAAGGGAAATTAAAGATGGGTTACTTGACCAATAATAGAGTAAATCGGGATAATAAATGCCTCTCTTGTCCTTTATGTAATAAGTTTTACTCATTAAATATCCGTTCCTTAACAAGAGCTTGATTTTTTTTCCTAAAAACAAGAGATTGCCTAACGCACTCTACCTAAAATTTTCTTAATAAATAGGCTATAAGCAATGTTTTTTCTAACAGCAAAATAGGATTCTGACGAGACGCGGTTTTTCCTTAGAGGTAACAATAAAAGAGCAGCAGAGGTGATGGTTTCGCCGGTTGTGCTTGTTAAAGGTATCTTTCTTATACTACACTTGTAACACCAATAGGTTTAGTATTCGGGAGAAAAAATTATGCGGACAATCACACGCACCACCACTACCGATATGGAAGTCACCAGCATTCGTCTGGAAAGAGTCCTCAAAGACAAGCTGAAAGAGATTTCCGGCAATCAAGGTTATCAAGCGCTCATTCGCGATGTCCTATGGAATTTCGTTCAACAGAAATCAGGAGATTATCGACCGCAGTTTTGTGCTGGCGATATAAGGGCAGTATTTAACGCTACAGCTAGAAAAAATGAGATTTGCGCTCTTACAGGCAATTTAATCCCCGCTAATGCAACAATGTTGTTAGGTTTGACCATCCATGGCGATTTAGTCCCGTTGAGTATGGATAGTTATACCAATTTAAAATAAGTTTGACTAGGGTGGGGCAGAATCTAGTATAGTTAGTCCTCACCCAAGGGAAGTGGGAATTATAAATTATAAATTATGAATTATGAATTGAGAGGTGGGAATTATAAATTATAAATTATGAATTATGAATTGAGAGGTGGGAATTATAAATTATAAATTATGAATTATGACTTGAGAGGTGGGGAGTTTTTTGCTGTGAACAGTGAACTGATAACTGATAACTGATAACTGATAACTGATAACTGATAACCGATAACTGATAACTGATGACTGAAGCGATTTTACGAGTGGTTTTAATTAATCCGCAAATTCCGCCAAATACGGGGAATATTGCCCGTACCTGCGCCGCAACGAGGACAGAATTGCATTTAGTCGGTCCTTTGGGTTTTGAAATTAGCGATCGCTATCTGAAGCGGGCCGGCTTAGATTATTGGCCCTATGTAAAACTTATGTACCACTTGACAATCGATGACTTTTGTGTATATCAACAAAAGAGCGGCGGAAGGGCGATCGGGTTTACCGTGCGCGGCAGCAGTAGTTATCTGGAATACAGCTATCAAAGCGGAGATTGGCTACTTTTTGGCAGTGAAACCGACGGTATTCCAGCAGATTTATTAAATCAATGTGATGACACGGTTTATATTCCCATGGCAGAACCGGGGGTGAGAAGTTTAAATCTTTCCGTTAGTGTGGCCATCGGATTATTCGAGGCTAGACGACAATTGGGATTTATTCGTTAGCGGGACATTTGGCTATATAAACAGAGCAAATAAACTGAATTGATCATAAAATTGCAAAATTGCTTTTATTTAGCTCATTTTTGCTTATATCACGAAAAATTGTGATCGCCGTCAATTTTGTCCGTAATAACAGCAGTAAATTATGTGGATTATCCTAGCGCAAATTAATTGTTGCTCCTTTCTAATCCCATAATTTATTGAAAATAAAAAGGCAAGATGAGGCTTATGAATATCTTCGACCTTTCTTCTAATACTTTTCGCAATTTACAGCTTTTTAATCGGCAAAAATCCACCTCTGGCTTAACTCAAGTCGAGATGTTAGTTACCCTAATTTTATTAGGAATTCTCTTAACCATTGCCCTTTCTGTTTATCATCGTTTCATGGCTTGGATTCGCTTAAATATCGCCACCTTTGAAATATCCCAACAATGGAAAAATACCCGTTATCAAGCCACAGGAGGAGGTTCTCACCCTATATCTTTGTGCATGGCCGCAAGTGAGACCGAACAGATTAAAGTGGCCAAAGTGCAGGGGGACGAATGTGAAAATGTCACCGATTGGACTCCCATCACTCGCGGCGTTAGCATCGATACTAATAATTCTACCCTACGCCGAGTTAACGGACCGGCGGGTAATCAAGGGACAATTTATCGCGCTAGTTGGGGCGACACAAGAGAGGGGTTAGGGGGTTCTTGGGGACAGTTAGGCAGAATTACTTTAGTGGCTGCCGGTACACCCGACAAACGCTGTTTATTTTTATTTCGTGTTGATGGTAGTTGGGATATTCGCCAAGATAATAGATGTGTGCCTTAAACCGTAAAAAGTTATCGATATGATATCGAAAGAGTCACGCTCAAAAATCTAGAATCCCGACTGATAGCCTTTCTGCGGGGAAACTTAAACGGTTTTCAGTCCGTCTGGGAGTACACTAGAAAATACTCACTTATTCGATCCGTTCATGATTATTTCCGTCGTAGCACTGAAGGGAGGGGTCGGGAAAACCACCACATCGATTCATTTGGCCGCCTATTTTCAAGAAAAAGCGCCCACCTTATTGATTGATGCGGATAAAAATCGTTCGGCTCTCCATTGGTCCCGGGAGGAAACCCTTCCTTTTATGGTAGCGTCCCAAGCTGGAGCGACGGGACTGGTGAAACAATACACTCATATTATCGTCGATACCCAGGCCCGGCCGGAACCGGACGAGTTAAAAGATTTAGCTCAGGGCAGCGATTTATTAATCCTACCCACCACTCCCAATCATCTCGATATCGATGTCACGATTAAAGCGGTAGAATTGCTGTCCACGATGACCGATAATTATCGAGTTCTTTTAACCCAAGTGGATTCACGGACAAAAACAGGACGAGAAGCGCGGAAAGCTCTAGAAGAAGCAAAATTACCCGTATTTAAGCGAGAAATTCCCCGTTTAGTCGCTTTTGAACGAGCGGCCGAAAAGGGAGTCATCGTCAAAGATTATCCCGACCCCCGGTCGAATTTTGGCTGGCTTTGTTACCAAGCGGTCGGTAAAGAAATTTTTGCCCTAATGACATAAATTGTTAAAAAAGTTAACATTAATATTTATGTCATTTTTCCCCGAAAAGATACTTAATCTGCATGGGGACTTTTTGTAATCTTCCGTTAAGTGTTCACTCCTAAATCCGTAAAGTCTGAGACAATCAAAAAAGTCTGACTGTAGGAGAACCCTCTATGAAATTGGCCTATTGGATGTATGCGGGTCCCGCTCATATTGGCACTTTAAGGATCGCCAGTTCCTTTAAAAATGTTCATGCTATCATGCACGCTCCTCTGGGAGACGATTATTTTAACGTCATGCGCTCGATGCTGGAAAGGGAGCGTAATTTTACCCCCGTCACTGCTAGTATTGTCGATCGTAATGTTTTAGCCCGGGGTTCCCAAGAAAAAGTCGTCGATAATATTGTTCGCAAAGATCGCGAAGAAAGTCCCGATTTAATCGTTTTAACCCCCACCTGCACCTCCAGCATTCTCCAAGAGGATTTACAAAACTTTGTCGAAAGAGCGCGACAGGATGCCGAGGGGGATGTGCTGCTGGCCGATGTCAACCACTATCGCTATAATGAGCTACAAGCGGCCGATAAAACCCTCTATCAAATTATCAAATATTATCTCGATAAAGCCCAAAGAAAAGGGGAAATTATCTCCCAGAAAACCCCTAAACCTTCGGTTAATATTATCGGTATTACCACCCTCGGTTTCCATAACCAACATGATCGCACGGAATTAAAGCGGTTAATGGCAGATTTGGACATTGAAGTTAACGAAATTATCCCCGAAGCTGCCTCGGTGGAAAACTTAAAAAATCTGCCCCGCGCTTGGTTTAATCTGGTTCCCTATCGAGAAGTGGGATTAATGACAGCCAAATATCTCGAAAGCGAATTCGCTATGCCCTACGTTGATATTACCCCCATGGGAGTGGTGGAAACAGCCCGCTGTATTCGCAAAATTCAAGAGGTAATTAATGGCCAGGGTGCGGCAGTAGATTACGAAGATTTTATCAATGAACAAACTCTGCATATCTCCCAAGCTGCTTGGTTTTCTCGTTCCATTGACTGTCAAAATTTAACTGGCAAAAAAGCGGTGGTTTTTGGTGATAATACCCACGCAGCCGCTATGACAAAAATTCTCGCCAGGGAGATGGGAATTCATGTGGTTTTAGCGGGTACTTATTGTAAGTATGATGCGGATTGGTTCCTGGAACAAGTGAGTGAATATTGCGATGAAGTGTTAATTAGTGATGATAATGGGGCGATAGGGGATGCTATTGCTCGATTAGAACCAGCGGCGATATTTGGTACTCAAATGGAACGTCATGTGGGCAAACGTTTAGATATTCCCTGTGGAGTAATTGCCGCACCTATTCATATCCAAAATTTCCCCCTCGGTTATAAACCTTTCTTAGGTTACGAAGGCACTAATCAGATCGCTGATTTGGTCTATAATTCCTTTACTTTGGGTATGGAAGATCACCTATTAGAGATATTCGGTGGTCATGATACAAAAGAGGTAATTACTAAGGGTATTTCGGCAGATTCTGACCTAAATTGGAATAAGGAAGCTACGGTAGAATTGCAGAAAATACCTGGTTTTGTGCGCGGGAAAGTCAAACGAAATACCGAAAAATTTGCCCGGGAGCGAGGTATTGGTGAAATAACTTTAGAGGTAATGTATGCGGCTAAAGAATCTGTAGGAGCTTAATTATTTTTGGGGCTGAAAGTTAACAGCATTCAGCCCTTTTTTTAGTTATTTGCTTAATCCCTGAAGTATTCTTTCCTCTACTCCTTTCCCCTGAATTAACACTCCAAATCCTCCTAAACCGGTGGGATTGATTAATTGATGTAGGGAATCTCGACGCTGAAATATAGTTAATATATCGATTTTTCCTTGAGAAAGTTCATTTAATCTATCTCCTAATCCCAAAGCCATTAAAAATAATCCTTGCTGAGTAAAACCGAGATTTTTTAAGCCTAATTTATCCCCTTGACGTTGTAAAGCAGTAAAATCCACATGAGTGGTAATATCTTGTTCTCCCACCCACAAATAAGGATGATCATGACGCTGATGTTGTCGATAACATTGTAGGGTTCCTTGACTTCTTTGGGGATGATAATATTTTTCGGCAGTGTAACCGTAATCTATGGTTAAGATATAACCTCGATCGAGTTTCCGATTAACCGTTTCTAACCAGTCTAAAGCTAATAAGTTTACCTCGGTTTGATAACCCTCCGGATAAAGTGGGGAAGGAATATTTATCCCCACTAAATCAAAATAATCTTTGATTCTGTCAGTAGATAAATCTGCGATAATCTCCTGAAAAGGTTCCCCCAATCCTAGATAAATTTCTCGTAATTCTCCCGACTCAATCACAACTCGATGGACAGGAAAAGCATCGATTAACTCATTACTAAACACACAACCCACAAGGGAATTATCGGCTAAATCTGGCCAACTTCGCCAAGATACTGGGGAATATCCCGCTAAAGTTGCCCGTTGTCTTTCCCTGAGTTTCTGAGATTGTTCGACAATTATATAACTGAGATTTTGATAAAAATCAGCATAGCTATCACTTAAATAATCAAGGATATCCTTCGCTAAAATTCCCGAACCTGCTCCCACTTCCACTAAAGTAAATCCTCGCGAATTGCCCAAAAATTCCGCCATCTCGACAAATTGCTCTGCCAACAATTCACCAAAATCTGCCCCTAGGGACGAGGAAGTAAAAAAATCTCCTTTTGAGCCAATTTTTACTTTTCCAGAGGTGTAATAGCCATAATCGGGGTGATAGAGAGCTAAATCCATCCAGCGCTCGAAGCTAATTCGACCCGCTACTGATTGTTTAATTTCCTCTAGGATGATTGCTTCTAAATTCATCTTGATCAGGGAATTATGAATTATGAATTATGAATTATGAAATGGGGTTCTTCGTTACTTAGTATGGTTCGATAGGGTGGCATAAATGGACTAAATCCTTATCTGGCAAGAGATTTCATTGATTAGTTCGCTCTAGATCGAAAACAATTAACAAAAATCGCCAAATGTCTTTCTCTATAAGAGTTTCATTCCTTATAACCCTGTACGTTGCATAAGACAAACCGAAGAACCTGAAATGGGAAGTGGGAATTAGGAATTATGAAATGGGAAGTGGGAATTAGGAAGTGGGAATTAGGAAGGGTGCATCTAACATTTGCAAAAATACCGACAATCAGCAATTATCAGTGACTCTTAAATTATTACAGACGTATCAGCAGCTGCGTGTAAGCATCCCACCGAAAAACTAATGCGCGGGGGTTTGGGG